>JAHJRS010000011.1 GCA_018830845.1 Nanobdellota archaeon | reverse complement strand
GGCATCGGGACGACGAGTCCTCAAACAAAATTGCATGTCAATGGCTCGGCGATAATTAATGGAACTTTAATTGGATTGTCAAATGCGACTGACTTAACTGGAGCTGTGACTTTAGCTCAACTTCAGGCCGTTAATACTTCAGCGGGTACTGAGACAGACCCGTATTGGACTGGGAACTGGACGGATGTTGCATTTATTAACAAGGCGAATGCATTCGGGGCATTTAATCAGAGTTTTGACACAAATGTATTGTTTGTTGATTCCTCAACAGATAGGGTCGGCATCGGGACGACGGCACCTGCAAGGGCATTATCAGTTTATAAAACCGGAACAAATTATATACAAGTCGTTAATGACGTAACGGGAATAACTACAGCAGATGGATTAAATTTTGGTGTTAATAGTGCAGGATTAAGTTATATTTGGAATTATGAAAATTCTGATATGGTTTTTGGAAGTAATAATGCTGAGGTTATGAGATTTAACAGCGGCAACGTCGGCATTGGGACGACGAGTCCGTCAACTAAACTTGATGTTCAAAATGGAGGAGTAAATATTTATTTAGGATAAAATGAAAATTAAAGAGGTTCAGGCGGGAGTGAAGGTTTCAAGTAATTATAATTCCTATTCAATTAACTTAACTGCAAATTTGGAAGAAAATGAGAGCTATGAAGAGATTGGGAAATTTTTAATTGAAAAAGCGAAGGAAATAATTGATGACAAAATTGAAAATAAAAATGAAAAAGAAATTGAAACTGGAGCAGCGTGGTATTCAAAGAATTCTCCTCGAAAACTTAGTGTGCAATATTCTAAAAATGGGCCTTTTTTGGAATTGGAAATAGAAGATTTGGAGGAAGGTGAATTTAAGCAAATTATTGAGGGTGAGACTTTTGTTTTTAGACGTATTCCTTTGGAAAAAAGAAAGAGCAGTAAAATGCCTGTGTTTAGAGTCTATAAAGAGGTAAAAAATGAATAATAAAAACTGTGCAAAGGTAAGAAAATTCAAAGGAAAAAAATTGGACCAATTAAATTTAAATAGTATGAAAATAGTATGAAATCAGATTAAAATGGAAATAATAAAAACAATATTAAATGAGTGGAAGGAAAGGAATTTTCCAAAAATTTTAATTAGAGATTTTGATATTGGTAAATATGTTTCTTCAAAATTAAATAAAATTATTGTTTTGAATGGGTTTAGGAGAGTTGGAAAAACATATATTCTGTTAAATGAAATTAATGAGTTGTTGAAAAAATATTCTAAGAAGGAGGTTGTTTATTTGAATTTTGAGGATGAAAGAATTCCTTTGAAGAAAGAATTTTTATCTGAACTTATTCCTGAAATTATTAAATTAAATGGGGAAATTCCAAAATTCTTATTTTTGGATGAGATTCAAAATTTTCCTGAATGGAGTAAATGGTTGAGGAGAGTTTATGATCTTTACCCCAATATGAAACTGTTTGTTACTGGTTCTTCTTCAAAAATGTCTTTGAATAAAATTCCCACAGAGCTTCGGGGGAGATATTTGCTAAATAGAATTTTTCCTCTTTCATTCAAGGAGTTTTTAAGATTTAAAGGTTTTAATGGAGAGCTTAATCAAAATAAGTTAATTAATTTGTTTGAGGAGTATTTAGTTTATGGGGGTCTTCCGGAGGTTGTTTTATCTGAAAAGAATGATAAATTAGAAATTGCAAAATCTTATTATTCTTCGGTGGTGAACAGGGATTTGATTGAGATTTACAATATTAGAAATAAAGAATCTATGAAAGCTATTTTGAATTTGCTTGTGGATTCCACAAGTTATTCTTATAATAAGATGTATAATTCTTTGAAGAGTTTGCAATATGAAATTGGAAAGAATACTCTGATAGAATATATTAATTTTATTGAGGATTCTTTTTTTATGTTTAGCATTCCTATTTTTTCATATAAGATTAAAGATAGAATGCAATACCCGAAGAAAAATTATTTTATTGATAATGTTTTTTTATCTAAGATTTCAACAAATTTTTCAAATAACTATGGAAGATTTTATGAGAATTTAGTTGCAATTAATTTATTGAAAGGGGAAGAGGAGTTTTTTTATTGGAAAAATGAAAAAAATGAAGAGGTTGATTTTGTAATTAAGAAGGGTAAGAAAGTTGAGAGGTTAATCCAGGTTTGTTATGATTTGAAAAATTCTGAGACTTTTGATAGGGAGATTAGGGCTTTATTGAAGGCAAGCAAGGATTTGAAATGTAAAAATTTAGTTGTTATTAACAAAGATAAAGAAGGAGTTTTAGAAAAAGAATGGTTTGGAATTAAGGAAAAAATTAAATTTGTTCCGTTGTGGAAGTGGTGTTTGGAGGAAATGAATAAAAAAGATGTTTTAGATTTAATTAAAACTGGGGAAAAAGTGATTAGTGATATTAATTATTTAGATAAGAGGGAAAAAGATATTCTTAAATCTAAAAAAGATAAGGGGTTATTTTGGTAAAATGAATAACCAAAGGTCACAAGGACCTCTCCGAGGTAAAAAAATGCTTGTTTTGTTTTTTGGAATGTTTTTGATTGGAGCTTTGGTTCCAATGGCGTCTGCTATTGATAATTTTAATATTAGTTCTTCAATTTCTTCTAGTCCTTTGTTCTTTCTTAATGGAACAACGGGAGATGTTAATTTTGGATTTAATGTTACTGCGGGAGAGGATTTCTGTCTTGAGACTGGGTTGTGTTTGAGTTCGTTGGATGATTTGAGTGGGACATTGAATTCAACTTCTTGGAATCGATCTGGGACGAATGTCTTTTTGGCGAATACGGGAGATAATGTCGGCATCGGGACGACGGGACCAGTCTCAAAACTTCATATAGGTGGAGCAATTCCTTCACAAGGAGAAGATTATGCTGAAATGTCTTTAGGTGCATCAGTAGAAGCTCAAAGAAGAGTGGCAATTTCTGCTTTCCGTAGTAACACCTACAGTGATTTTGACGCAATTGGAATTGCGTTTAAAACACATGTAAGTAATGACCATCTTGTTGCACCAGTTACAACTATGGTAATTGATTATAACGGCAACGTCGGCATCGGGACGACGAGTCCTCAAGAAAAACTACATGTTGCAGGAAATTCAATATTTAATGGAACAATAAATATTGATGGGAATAAAATAATAAATCTTGGAAATGGAACTGCAGCACAACATGCGGTAACTTTTTCACAACTTCAGGCCGTTAATACTTCTGCGGCTGTTGAAACAGACCCTTATTGGACTGGGAACTTTACAGCAAGAACAGGAACAGGAAATGTTGTGTTTTCAACTTCACCAACTTTAGTTACACCAAATATTGGTGCTGCAACTGCTGGTGGAATTTTGAATATGTCAAGCAATAAAATAATAAATCTTGGAAATGGAACTTCAGCACAAGACGCTGTGACTTTAGCTCAACTTCAGGCAGTAAATGTAAGTGCAGGTGTTGAAACAGACCCGTATTGGACAGGAAATTCAACATTAGTTCCTTATTTAGCGTCAGCAAATACTTTTACAAATAATAATGTGTTTAATGGAAACTTAACTGTTGATGGAACAACATTTTTTGTTAATTCTAATACTGATAGGGTCGGCATCGGGACGACGGC
>JAHJRS010000010.1 GCA_018830845.1 Nanobdellota archaeon | reverse complement strand
ACGTTGTAAGAGAGTCAAAAGAATTAATCTCAAGAGAAGAAAATCCTCTAAATATTTTTACAGATGTTCTTGAAGGGAATAGCCAATTTATTTCTCATGATAAATTGACCATAAATAATCCAAATAAAAAATTTCAAATGGTAATAATGCACCCCCCATATCATGACATTATCAAATTTAGCGAGGATAAAAATGATTTATCAAATGCACAAAGTTTAAGGGACTTTTTAGATATGTTTGGAAAAGTTGTTGAAAATGTAACTCCTCTTTTAGAGAATAACAGGTATTTAGTTTTGGTTATAGGGGACAAATACTCTAAAGGAGAATGGGTGCCATTAGGTCATTTAACCATGTTGGAAGTTTTGAAAAAGGGATACACTCTAAAAAGTAGTATTGTTAAAAATATAGAAAAAACAACGGGAAAAAGAAATCAAGAGGACTTATGGAGATACAGGGCTTTAGTTGGGGGATTCTATATTTTCAAACATGAATATGTCTTTATTTTCAAAAAGACAGGGAACAAAGAAAGATTGATTGATGAAGTTGTAAATTTAAATTAATTCTTCTTCAAATTTTCTTTATATGATTTTATTATAAAAGGCATATACTTTTTTATATCTTCATAAGATTTCATTGTCGCTTCAAAGTTTCCACTTCCAAAATGCCCCACTTTTGAAATATTTCTTAAAGTAGAGTTTTTATCCTTAATTTTTTTTAGATTAATTACACACTTTATAACCGACTTTTGTATTTGAATATCAACAAAACTTTTGTTAATCTTTGTTTTAAATGAATCATAATTTTTTTTCTCAACTACATTTATATTTTCGGAATTGATTTTTAATATTTCTTTAGATAATTCTTCATACAAATCTGATAATATTGAATTTGGAGATTTAGGGTAATTAAATTTCTTATTCCTATTTTTCCAACTTCTTTCTATTGCTTGATTCCATACAATTTGGTGTTCATTTAAAGGCATATTTTAAAGAAGTGTTTTAGATTTTTAACTTTTTCTTTTAATTTGAAAGAACTATAACAAAACATTCAACCTGATATTTCTTCTCTCCGACCCTTGCATGATTGTAAGTGAAACCGACTTTTAGGGGTTGATTCAAATTGGTTTTGTTTATCTTTTCTTCAATTTTCTCCAAAGCGACATCTTCATCCAAATAAACTATTAAAATCCTGCTGTCTGCTCCAAACCTTCCCTCATCCTGATATTTGTAAAGATATTCAGCAACTTTTTCAGGATGTTTAACTGCTTCTTCTTTCCAATTATCCCCATAAGTTTTCATAAATTCTTTAGTTGGGCTTTTAGCGACTTTTTGGTCAAATGATTCCCCATTTATGAAGTAATCAGTCCCTCTTGAATGATTTAATGTTGGTAAGATATTGTCGTTCATTTCAAAAATCTCAATTTCAAGAAAATCATTCCGAACGGTGTTCAGTTCTTTCATTCTTCTATATTGAACAGATGCTTTTTTCACAATTTCGTCTTTATCTGTTGCATTTGAATTATTAACTCTCTGAACGAACTCGTCAAATGCCCCCTGACTACATGGCCATTTTATAAGTCCAAGATTTAGATTATTCCATTCTTCAATTAATTCTTTATATCTTGTTTTTCCATTTTTACCATTTTCATATTTCTTTGATTTTTTAAACAGGTTTCTTACAACTTTCAAAGAATTATTATAATTCCAAGAAGAAATAACTTTGTCCCATAATTCCTCATTTGTCATATCTAAAACTTTTTTTCCGCTGTTTTTTCCTCTTGTAATTTCTCTAAACTTTAGAGAGATGTTTTTTGTTTTGTTTAATTCCAAAAGATAACTTTCCACATTATCTTTTGAAGAAAATATCTTTTTTGCGGTTCTTAAATCAATCTCTTTCAGAACATTCATGAAACTAATAAGAAAAAGAATATTAAAAACCTATCCACCAACCTTTAACTTAACAATGTATCTGAGGGGGGCTTTAAAAATAGGTTATTCCTTTCAGTCAGACCCTTTTTCAAATTTTCTTTTAACATATTCAAGGAGTTCGCGCCCCTGAACCTGTGAGGTTGAGGGTCCGGTTCTGATGAAAAATTTTTCTTCCTGTTCGTCATTTAGGAAAACTGGTTTTTTTGATTTTTTGCAGTCGATTTTTGCTATATCTTTTCCTTTTATTCTCAGGGTTTCAATGGAAATTAAGTGTGAACTGTCTTTTCCTATTTTTTGTTTTAGGAGGTTTGATAAGTGGAGCTGCAGTTTGTCAGGGCTTTCAAATTTGTCTTTTTTGGTCCCCATAATCTTTCCTTTGTCATTCACTCCGATAAGCAGTGTTCCCCCATTCGAATTCAGGAATCCGCAGATTGTTTTTAGTGATGAATTTTCAATCTTCCTGTCAAACTCTTTTGTATAAAGATTTGCTCTTAGTGTTGATTTGAATTCAAGAATTTCACTTTCGCCTTTTTTTATCAGGTCGGAAATTTCTTTTGGCGAGTCTTCATTAATAAAAATTTCCCTGTTAGTTGACTTGAGTTTTTTTAGTACCTTTCCGATTATAGACCAATGTGTTTTCATATAAAGGAAACCTATTGCGGAGGCAATTCCAGCGCCAATTACAACATAAGTTAAATTGTTCATGGTATAAGCATAAACTCCGGTTCCCAATTCCTGATTCAAAATTATTTTTAGGTAATATTTTATTAATTCAAGCCCAACTCCAAAGGCCACCGCAAAATTAAATGAAAAAAGAATGATTAATGGATAATTTTTCTTTATCTTTTTTGTTGAATAGAGAATGAAAAGAATAAGGAGTCCTATCATTCCCGTTCCAATGCCAAAAAGGATAGGTGCAAATATCCCTTTTAGTTGGCCCAAAAACAGAGTTATTAAAATAAAAATCAAAAGCAAAATCTCAAATTCTCTTGGAAATTTTAAGTTGTAAGAACCTTTTAACACTTGGGGGGCAAATACGAGCACCAGAAGAAAAATATTTGTGGACATTATGTGCCAGAGCCCAAAGTATGCAGAATTTACAATTGAGATAATCAAAATTAATTTTATCGAAAGTGACAGGTAAGCTTCTCCTTCGAAAGACATCCATAATTAAAGTTTTTGAAGTTTATAGATTTTAGGGGGGGAAATTTTAATTTATCCTTTAAATTATGACGGGTCTGTTAAGTATTATTGACTTTTCTTAATTTTTTTGTTTAATCCAGCACCCGACAACGCAACAATGCAGTGATTGTGAAAAGTATTTATATTACAAGTGCTTTTTTTTATTGTGACTAAAGAGGATTTGATTAGAGGGTTTAAAAGACAGAGAATTCCTGAAAAAATCTTGAAAGCATTTGAAAAGATTGAAAGAAATAATTTTATTCCTAAAGAATATAGAGCAGAAGCCTATAAAGATGTTGCGCTTCCTATAGGATACGGACAGACAATTTCACAGCCCTATACAATTTCTTTTATGCTGTCGATTCTTGAACTTAGGAATAATCAAAAGATTTTGGAAGTAGGAAGCGGGAGCGGATATGTTCTTGCCTTGATTAATGAAATATCTAAAAATTCTGAATTATTTGGAATAGAAAGAATAAGGGGGCTTGCAGAAATTTCCCGAAAAGTTTTGGAAAGATATAATGGTATAAAAATAATCTATGGAGACGGCTCAAAAGGACTGCCTGAAAAAGCTCCATTTGACAGGATTATAGTGAGTGCTGCTGCAAATGAAATACCGCAGAAATTGCTTCAGCAATTGAGCATTGGGGGAATCATGGTTGCTCCTGTCAGGAATTCCATAGTAAAGATAAAAAAATTCGTCAATGAAAATAAAATTGAGAAATATCCCGGATTTGTTTTTGTTCCCTTAGTTGGAGGATAAATATTTATTGAGACCCTCCTTTATTGAATCTTCTGAAGGGTGTAATTATTTCGAATATGAAGGAGTTTGAAAAAAAGCAGGTTTTTATCAATTGAGGAGCAGGTAAACTACATGTAAATGAAG
Organism: Nanobdellota archaeon; assembly: GCA_018830845.1. Taxonomy (GTDB): domain Archaea; phylum Nanobdellota; class Nanobdellia; order Pacearchaeales; family GW2011-AR1; genus GW2011-AR1. Next base: position 495 of record JAHJRS010000010.1, on the reverse strand, counting down.
AGATGGTCGATTTTTTTAGAGAAAGATTAAGTGAAATTGAAATTTAGTTCTTTGTGTATTTCTAGCCATATTTATAATTTTTTTTCTTTTGTTCAATAAATGCTTTTTCCATTTCCTGAAGGTTTGCAATTTCCGATAGGGGTTTGTCCGGCCTAAGGAGGGTTATTCTTGGGAATCTGAGAGCCCAGCCTGACTTGTAATTTGGAGATTTTTGTATATCTTGATAGTGGATGGTCACAACTATTTTTGGCTTGATTTTTACATTTTTTCCTTTTTCTTCTGTGATTAAAGGCATCATTAATTTGGTTAATTCATCAAAAGTAACTTTGTTTTCTTCATTTACCTTTTCCCCTATTCCCGTCCCTACTTTTCCAACTTCAAGGTATTTATCCTTGTCCATGCATGAAAGAATAAATGATGAAATCCAGCCTTTTCTTTTTCCAGTGCCCCATTCACCACCGGTGATTACAAGGTCAAGTTCATTTTCTTCCGGTT
>JAHJRS010000096.1 GCA_018830845.1 Nanobdellota archaeon | reverse complement strand
TCTTCAAACAAAGTTCTAAAAAAACAGATTATTTTTCCGCTTGTTAATTCTTTAATAGGAGATTCCCTTGGAAACTGCAACCTTAAGGTAACCGCAGGTCAAAATGTTGAAGACACTTCCTCAAACTTTAAAATTTCAAATACCATAAAAATATCAACTTTCAACCTTGATAAGGAATATGCCCCGGGTCAGGTCGTGGAGATTAAAGCTTCAGCACTAAAGGAAAACGGAGAAAAATCTGACGGAGAATACTCCATTTCAATTGACTCAAAAACTTATTCCGGAAATGTTGCTAACGGAGAATTTTTTGAAACCTTTGAAATTCCCTCCGAATTTCCCGCTGGGATTCACAATATAAACCTAACAGTAAATGAATTTGATAGTTTAGGAAAAAGAACTAACTTCGGAAAAAAACTTGCCTTTTTGGAGATAATTCAGGTTCCCACAACTCTTGAGATATCCCTTGATAAAAAATCCGTAATGCCGGGAGAGTACCTAACCGGAAAAATTATACTTCATGACCAAACAGGAAAAAGCATACTTGGAAAAAAAACTGAAATAAAAATAAAAGGTAATGCTCCGAGCGAATTTTTGACTGAAACCGGAATTCCGTTTGAATACAAAACCGCGGAAAATACCCCCCCTGGAAAAATAGAAATGTTTGCATATTCTGAAGGCAAATCTTCAGTTTTCGAATTTGAGGTTCTTGTAAACAAAAAAATCTCTTCAACTATTGTAAACAACACCCTAACCTTGGAAAACACCGGAAACGTTTTTTATGATGAGATATTATCGGTTAAAATTGGGAATGAATCTGTAGATATTCCTCTTTCTCTGGGCGTGGGAGAATCCGAGAGGTATCTCATAAGTGCACCTGATGGAGAATATGATATTTCCGTTGAGGACCTTCAAAAAAGAGTTTTTTTATCGGGAAATGCCATCCAGCTTTCAAAAATATCTGATGGTCCGATAAGCATGAATATTCTAATACTCATTTTTATTCTTATAATAATTGGTCTTGGGGCATACATTGTGTTTATGAGGGGGCACAGAAGAAAAACAATCTTAACTCCAAAACCAGAACCAAAAAAAGAGAAGACAATTTCTCAAAAAGCAGTTTCAGAACCAAAGGAAATATCTGAACCTGAGAGCGCTGAACTTTCACTCTCCATTACCGGTTCAAAACAGAACTCAACTGTAGGATGCATTTCAGTAAAAAACTATGATGAGGCAGAAAAAGGAATTTATACCAAAGAAACCCTTGGGAAAATATCAAACCTCATAAAGGAAAATAAGGGATTTATTTACACAAACAATAATTACATGTTTTTTGTATTTGCCCCTTCATTTACAAAAACATTCAAAAACCAAAAAATTGCAATAGAAATTGCCCAAAAAATAAAGGAAATTTTCAAAGCCCATAACAAAAGGTTCAAGCAAAAAATAGAGTTTGGGATATCTGTCAACGATGGAACAATAATTGCAAAAACTGAAAAAGGGGTCATCAAATTCATGAGCCTTGGAACTTTAATGACAGAGTCAAAGAAAATTGCAAACTCATCAGGGGGGGAAGTTTTGGTTTCAGAAAAATTCAAGTTAAATTTAGACGAAAAGATAAAGGGAGACCCTGTAAATGCGGGAGGAGTTAAAGCGTATATCCTAAGGGAAATTGTTGATAGAAACAATCATTCTACTTTCATAAAGGGATTTTTGGCCCGACAGGAAAAAGAGAAAGCAAAACAAAATGCTGAAGACAAAAAAGAAAATTAATCCCTAAATTTGTTCACGTCCGCAAAAGAGTGATAAGTATCATAAAGCTCATTTAGTTCAAGATAACATGCTTCAACTTTTGTAAAATGATGTTCACCAGAATCGTAAGTCTTTTCATTTATCCCCATGTTCTCTAATCTTCCTAAAGCGCCTTTCCTCATAAAAACCAACTCTGCTTTGGTATAATCTATTTTGTAATTTTCAACTAACCACCTTACTCCCTGTGAAACTTCAAAGAATAAATTTGGATAAGCCACATCAGGTTGATATGAATACACTTCTCCCATTGTTATAAAATTCAAAATCTATTTTTAAATATTGTTGCATAAAAAACTATCTTTTCTTCTTTTTTAAAACCTTTTCAACTTCTTCTTTAACCTTTAGGCTAATCAGTTTTTTTTCACCTTCATTAACTTCTTCTTTTTTTCCTTTTATTTTTCCAAATAACTTTTTGAAAAGATTTCCTAATTTCATTCCCAGCTTAAAAAACCCAAATCCAATTCCCACTACAACCATCAATAACCCAATAATTATTGACAAATTAAAAACACTGTCTGACTTTGAAAAGAAAACTGGTAAAAGCTCAAAAGGAATGAAGTTTGGTGCAATAGAGAAAAGTAAACTTATCTGTTTAAATGGAAAGGAAGAAAAGATGATCATTATTCCTCCCAAAACCAGGGCATTGTGTTTAGACTTGACAAAAACAAACATAAGTACCAACACTGCAAGCATTAATGGGAGAAGAGAATTAAAACGTAAATTCCAGTATTCCTTTGCAGTTTGTGAAAAAAGAAAAAATGTGTGCTTCTCGGTTTCAAGACAATTTAAAAAATTGCAGGAATAATCCTTATAATAATAAAATCTAACGACCTCTTCGTCAAGGTAGTCAATTACTGAATTTGCATCCGTTTCAACAACAGAGCACGGAACAGGAATTTGCGCCCCGGCATAGCTAAAATTTACTTCCTCCAGGACACTGCACTGAATTTTTTTGGTTTCATATTCTGAAAAAACCGCAATTCTTGAGCCTGAAGCTTTTGCGAAGTCGCTTGTAAGGTTTGAAAGAGAGGGATTAACATTATCATAATCAAGGGACCAGCTTAAAGTTAAAAAAAGATTTGCAACAAAAGCCATAAGGAAAAATGCAAGAGCAAGTAAAAAAACAATTGTCCCTCTAAAAAATCCCATGATTATTGAAGGAAAAAGGAATTTATAAAATTATTCAGAATAATTTTATTCGCCAAAAAACTCTTCGTTTTCTAGTTGGTCCCGACTCTCATTTAAAATTTCAACAATTAAATCTACAGTTTCATCAAAATAAGGGTCTATCAATGAATTGGGTATTCTAAGAGTAAAATATCCATTTTTAATAGAATGATAAGTCCTCTTTAAATCCTGTAGTGCTTGTTTACCAAAAGAATTATGAGGAACTCCATCCACTTCAATATTTATCATTGCATCTGGAACTGCAATGTCTATAGTTTTATATCCATCATTAAACTCAAGTCTTGCAGGAACTCCTTGATTCTTCAAAGCATAAAATAATTTTCTTTGTCTTGGAGTAGATTTCTCAATTGTTTTTTTATAATCCATCTTACAACTTTTTCAAAATTTCAATTCTTTTTTCAATTGGAGGATGAGTCGAACCCATGCCCTTAAAAGGATTTGCAAAAAACATCGGGGCAAGAGCCTTTGAAACCTTTTTTTCAGGTTCGTTTTCTTTTTTTATTTTTTGTAAAGCTCCAATAAGGCCGTTTGGGTTTCTTGTAAATTTTACCGCAGTTGCATCAGCCGAGTATTCTCTTTTCCTTGAAATTGCAAGCTGAACCAATGCAACAACAACTGGAGCAAGAATGGCAAGAACAATTCCAATTATCATAAAAATTGCAGAGTTTTTGTTATCTCCTCCCCCCCTAAACCAAAGACTTCTTAAGAAAATTTGAGAAATTATTGAAACAATTCCCACCATGACTGTGACTAAAGTTATAAAACGAATGTCATAATTTGCGATGTGCCCCATCTCGTGAGCCAAAACTCCTTCAAGTTCTCTCCTGTCCAGTTTTTCAAGCGCTCCGGTTGTAACACAAACAACAGCATGCTTAGGGTCTCTTCCACTTGCAAAAGCATTTATGGAGGGCGATTCCATAATGTAAAGCTTTGGCATAGGAATTGATGAAGCAACGGTCAAGCCTTCAACAAGACGATAATAATCAGGATATTTGTGTTTGTCAGCAACCTTTGCCCTTACAGAACTAACCGCAAGTTTGTCTGAATTGTAATAACCAACCCATGTATAAAGAAGCGAGATAATTATTGCAATAATCATTATTATAAAAAAATATCCGGGCTCAAAAGCAAAAGAAATTACATAACCCATAATGACTATAAAAATTCCTATAAAAACCATCAGGAAAAATGAGCGCACTTTGTTTCTTGAAATCTGGTCCCGAAAATCGATTCTTGTCATAAAAAAATTAGGAGAAAAGGGTTTTAAAATTTAATGAATTAAGTCTTTTTGAAGTTTTGGTATTTTGCCCTGAAAAGTTCAAAACCTCCATCGCGAGCGAGATAGGGAAAAACTCCTTCAGGCTCATGAATTTGAACCTCATCCCAGGAGCCACCAAAAATTTCAAGGAAAGGGATTCCTTTTTCCTTCAAAAATTCACTCATCTCTTCAGATTCCCTTGAAAAATTCCTAAAGAATGTTACTCTCTCTTTTAAGCTTTCAACCATACCCCTTCATAGAGTTGCATTTTAATTAAAGATTTCTGACATGAAAACGCAGAGCCACTAAAAACTAACTTTAGGGGTCTTTTTTTCAACTTCAGCAATTTTGAGGTATTCTTTCACTTTTCTCCCGTAAAGCCCTGCAAAGATTGAACCGGGAATTTTTTGTACCATATTGTTGTAACTCAAAATTGAATCATTGTAATTTTGCCTTGCGTAAGCAACTCTGTCTTCAGTTGAAGACAACTCTCTTTGAAGTTCTATGAAGTTTGTGTTGGCTTTCAAATCCGGATAGTTTTCGGCAATTGCAAAAAGTCTTCCAAGAGCGCCTTCGAGCATATTATTTGCCTTCATTTTGCTCACAACACCCTTTGCAGAAACAAGAGCCTTTCTTGCTTCATTTACTTCCCTCATTATTCCTTTCTCATGCTTTGCATAACCCTTAACAGTTTCAATTAAATTTGGAATCAAGTCCGCCCTTCTTTTCAACTGAACATTAATCTGTGAAAGAGAATTATCTATTCTGTTTGATAAAACCACAAACCTGTTGTAATAAATGACCCCCACTAGCAAAATTAATCCCGCAAATGCCACAATTATCCACTCTATCATAAATTATGTTAGAAGAAATGATTTATAAATTTATTTGTATGTTCAAAAACCTTTATTAAGTATTTTTACTTTTTAAAAAAATGAAAGAGGGGGGAGGGGGCGAAGACAAAAATCCGGAATTTGTAAAGTGGTTTTCAAAAATTAACAAAGATATGAATTCAATTGTGGGAGAGAAAGGAGCAAACCTTGGAGAACTTTATTCTAACAAATTCCCTGTATCAAATGGATTTATAATAACGGGGGAGGCATATTCAAATTTTTTGGTGGCCTCAAAACTTGATGAAAAAATAATAAACCTCTTTGAAGGTATTGACATTGAAGACCATGAAATTTTTTCAAATGCAATTAAAAAAATAAAAGAGATTTTCTCAAATTCGGAATTGCCCGAAGAGATGAAGGAAGAAATAATTGATTCATACCAGATTCTGGGGACAAACAAGCTTGAAATTGAAAAAGGAAGTGCACTTGACATATTAAACAATGCAACCGAACCCATTTTTGTCTCAGTTCGAAGCAGTTTATGTTTTAAATCTGAAAGAAAAAGTCTTACAAGAGAGCAGGATACCTATCTGAATATCAAGGGAAATGATGACCTGCTTTTGCATGTAAAAAACGCTTTTTTATCTTTATTCAATCCGGATACAATAAAAAGAGCAATTAAAAAGGGAAAAAAAATAAGTGATTTAAAGATTGCAGTTATTGTTCAAAAAATGATAAATTCTGAAAAGTCAGGATTTGTTCATTCTAAGAACTCCTCAGGAAATATTTTGATAGAGTCAATCTGGGGGGTTGGAGAAGGAATTAACATAAAAGAAATAACACCTGACAAGTACATTCTTTCAAAAGAACTTCAGATTCTTGACAAAAAGATAGGTGAAAAAAATTTCAGGGTTGCCCGGGCCTCTTCGGGCTCACTAAAAACTATAAAATCAAGCGAGGAAAGAAAAAAATCACAGGTTTTGAATAATTATGAAATTCAAAGATTAGGGGACCTTGCTGAAAAGATTGAATCACACTTTGGGTCTCCTCAAAAAATTGAATTTGCAATAGATGAATCGGGAATTTACATCCTTCAAACTGAAAAAATTTCCCAAATTGAAAAGCCCGTGGAGGGCCTAAAAGAGCCCGACTCCGAGACGGCAAAAAAAGAGGAACAAAAAAAAGAAAAAAAATCTTTAAGAATCGGAAAAGTCGAAAAAGTTACAAGAACAAAACTTAAACTGGTTGTAGATTCACCTTATATGACTCAGGAAGGAAGCGAAACGGGGTTAAAAAAAGTGGGAATTTTAAAAATTGAAAAAATAATTGAAAATGGAAAAAAACATCCGTTTTATTTTTTAGAGTCCCATTACATAAACCAGTATGAAAATTTGATTTATGAAGGAATAAAATCGGTTTTTGACAATTTTGAAGAAGTCTGGGTCAGGACAGGGGATTTTTTGAGCAATGAGGCCCTTAACCTTGAAGGAGGTGCAAATTTCCGTGAAGAAAATCCTCTTTTAGGACTGCACGGAATAAGATTCTCGCTAAAGTACCCTGACGTTTTTACCGCAGAACTTCGGGCAATTAAAAGGGCTGCAAAAGGAGACTGCGGAGTGCTTCTTCCAAACGTAACTTCAGTTAGTGAAATAAAAAAAGCCAGAGAAATAATAAAAAATATGGAGATAGATGTGAACCTTGGAGTCGTCATTGACACCCCAGCTGGGATACAGTTAATAAAAGAGTTCTGCGAGGAAAACGTGGATTTAATTTTAATAAACGCAGACAGGTTAATTGGATATCTTCTTGCTCTTGATTTGTCAAACGAAAACGTCAAGCCCCTTTTTGACGAGCTTCATCCTTCCTTTTTGTACCAGCTTGAATATTTAATAAGAGTCTCTAAACGAAATAAAATTGAAACTAATTTATTTGGAGAATCCCTGAAAAACCCGGAACTTCTCAAATATCTGGTTAAAAGAGGCATTGATTTTGTTTCGGTTGAGCCTGAAGACGCGAGAGAATTTTCCCAGAAAATTTTTGATTTTGAAAAGGATTTTGTTAAGGGAACAGATTCTGAACCAAGAGAGTATGAAATGAAAAAATCAAAAGAGGATTACCTAAAAGAAAAACCCTCTGAAAAAGTGAAAAAGAAAGAAGAATCCGGCGACATATTAGGAATTCTTTAATCTGCAAAAATTTATAAACAAGTTTCTCTTATTCTTTCTATGGCTAAAAAAGGGGTAAAAAAGAAGAGTTCCCATTCTGGAACCCGCAAAAAAAATTCTTTGGTTTCCGGAAATACTGAAAGACTTCTTGTTGAAAATTTCGTTTCGCTCCAGAAAGTCATGGCGAATTTGACATCAAAATTTGACGAACTTTCAGGACAAATTTCAGAACTTCTAAAACTTTTTGAAGATTCAGCGAGAGTAATTGTTAAAAATGAAATGGCCCAGAAAAAAGAGGACAAAGGGGAAAAACAAATGCTTGAAACAATGCTTTCAATTCTTGACCAAAACAAGATTATTGCAAAAGGACTGACTCTTATGTATGAAACAATGACCGGAACAGAGGAGAAAGCTCCAATGAGATCTTTTCAAAAAACTCCTCCTATCGAAAAGAAAAAGATGGTTAAAGAAAGCAATTCATATTCTTCTTCCCCCTCAACTCCAGAACATCCGGGGATTTATCCCCTAGAGAGGTAAAATGTTTGAAGGAATTTCTGAAGAAATCAGATTAAAAATTTTGTTGAAGGTTGTCCGGAACCTTATTATAAATTCAAAAAATACAGAAATTTTCAGGCTAAGCCAAATTCTTGAAGAAAACACAACCAAATCCCCTGATTTAAATCCGCCTTCCAAGGAAGAACTTAAAGAAAAGATAAAACAAGAAGTAAAAGAAAAACTGAAAAAACCGGCAGAAAAATTTGAAGAAAAAAAATTGAATGAAGAAAGTTTTGAACCCAAAAACCAAATGGTTAGAAGAGGAGTTCCAAAAAGACGTGAAATTCCTCCTCAAAAGCCAAGGGTCTTAAGAATTCCAAAAATTTCTCTGCCAAGACACCTTAATGAAATTCGTCCTGTTCCAAGTGAAAGAGTTTCAGTCGAACTCGGAAAACTGGATCCATTCGTACGTGACCCTAATGTTTTAACAATTGAAACTGAGGGAGAAAATGAACCTCTCTACGTAACCGGCTCATTTGGCAGAAAACCTATAAACGTAAAACTTTCAAAAACAGAAATTGAAGAAGTTATAAACCGATTTTCCGAAAAATCCAAAATTCCAAAAAATCTTGGTCTGTTCAAAGTTGCCGTAGGAAAACTTCTTTTAACCGCAATGATATCTGACTCTGTGAGCCCACGGTTTGTGCTTGAGAAAATAAGGTCTCAATCTCCTCCTCAGAATTTTAGATAATCTTGTTTTACCACATGAAAGCTTAAAAAGAAAAACTTTTTTAATTTTAGTGATGAAGATTGTTAAAAATTTGAAAAACCTCTTAATTCCTTTCGTTTTTTCAGGATTTTTTTTGGCACCTCCATCATATTCACAAAACTTAACATTCCCCAGGAATACTCAGGAAGAAGTTTTGCCAAAAAAATTTGAGACAAATCTTGAAAAAAGAATTTTTGATGAAAACCCTCTTCAGAACTCCAAAAGGGATAAATATGCAGTTTTAATTTCAGGAAATTCAAATCAAAAATACAGCCAAAATTTATTTTTGGCGTACAAAACTTTTATTGAAAATGGGTTTAAAGAAGAGAATGTTTATGTTCTGGCACCTAATGGAGAATCTCCTTTTCCCTACCCTGTTGATTCCCATGCCTCAAAAAAATCAATTAAAATTTTGTTTGATTATTTATCAAAAAAAGTGGATTCGAAGGATTTGCTTTTTATTTACACGACTGGCCATGGAGACACAACGAAGATAAAAGAAAAGATTAACGCAAAATTAATATTTCCAGAACAGGAAAAATTTTTTGCAGAGGAATTTATTCAAAGTTTAAAAGAAATTAAACCGAAAGAGGGAATTCTTTTTTCTGACCAGTGTTATGGGGGAAGTTTTGCCAAACTTGCAAAGGAAATTGGTTATACCGGAATTTCGGCATCCGAAGAAGATAAAGAGAGTTGGTGGAACACCTTCCCACAATCTTTTTTCAGAGCATGGGATAAAAAAACTGCAGACAAAAATAATGACGGAAAGCTCAGTTTGAAAGAAGCTTTTGATTATGCAAAACTTCATGATTTTATCTCTGTAGGAGAACTTCAAAAACCCCAAATCTTTTCTAAAAAAGACATAAATAAAATTTTTTTGAAAGAGTAATTTTAAAGACTGTAATTTGCATTAAAATTTTCCGCAGTTCCAATTAAAGGGGGCCTTTCTCTTAACTTCCTTGCGATGTCTTTAAGCCACAAAGTTTTATCTCTTTCAAGATAAAGAAAAATTCTATCTTCTTCCAAACTTCTTGGGTAACTATATTCAGCGCTGTAAGGTCCAATTTTGAAAGTGATAAGATACTTATCCCTGTAAGTTAAGGCATTTGCTTCAACCTGAGATTGATTTAACATAAGTAAAATTATCGCTCTCTCGGAATCTGTTAAGGAAACATTAAGGAATTCAGGGAGAGAAATAATTGTTTGATTAATATCTGTGATATTAGTTTTGTCTAAACTATCATATGAAATCTCATAAACTGCAATGTCTGATTCATGAACTAAACTAACCATTAAGGATCCCTCCACAAGTGTTAAATTTATTTTTTCAAGATCTATTGAAAATGTTTTTGTTTCTTTGCCAAGGTAATCCTTCCCAAATCCCGTCTCCTCTACAAAATAATTGGTACTCACAACTATGCCGGTAATCAAAGTTGTTTCAATTTTTTCAATACTTATCTCTCCCTCAGGGATAACTTCCCCATTTGAACTAACACTTCCTGGAACAACTCTCCAATCAAGATTAGTATTGTAAACAAAATCATTTCCTCTTGAAACCGTTCCCGAAATTTTCAATCTCTCACTAGTTGCAAAACCCGATAAAAAACTTGGAAGATAACCAAATAGGCCTGAAACCGCGCTTCCCGTAATTGGAGCATTACTTTCACTTGAATTCTCTTCCGGGATTTCTTCTTCAGAAAATTCTTCTGGAATCTCTTCTTCAGAAGTTTCATTTTCAGGCACAACAATTGGAGCATTACTTTCACTTGAATTCTCTTCCGGGATTTCTTCTTCAGAAAATTCTTCTGGAATCTCTTCTTCAGAAGTTTCATTTTCAGGCACAACAATAGTTTCATTTTCATCCATCTCAGAAGTTTCATTTGTCTGAAATTCTGTCTCGTTTTGCTCTTCGGATTCCTCTCCATCAGGAGGAGTTTGGGTTTCATTTCCATCTTCACCTGCCAATTCCAATTCAAAACTAACTGTAGGGTAAATTATTCTTGACCCTTCCAAACCATATCCTTCCCCAGAACCAGAGATGGATGAACCCTCAATATAAAAATTTCCTGATAAAACTTCTTCCGGCTCTAGAAGGTCACTTAAGTTGTAAGTATATGAAATTCCATTGTTTTCAATAACCAATAATGAACCCTCAGGTATAAGCTCTCCCTCAGAAAGAACAAGATTAATCTTTCCATTATTCAGCTCTCCATCAACCAATTCTCCGGCGAGGTTAACAATAAGATGTCCCGAAGTCTTTTGGTTTGAAAAGGAAAAAAATATGACTCCTCCAACCACTAAAATTATTAAAATCAGCACAGGGATTATTCTTTTTCG
>JAHJRS010000095.1 GCA_018830845.1 Nanobdellota archaeon | reverse complement strand
TCCCCCGGGTCTTACAATTGAAGATGTTTGATATCCATCTGCCTCATTAAAATTGAAATAGGTACCTTCAATAAACTGAAGAGCCAGAGTATCAAAGTCAAATTTAAGGTTAAATGCATTTCCTAAGATTTCACTTTCACCTTCATCTAACTTTATTTGCAAGACTATGGATAAAATGGAATCTGAAGGATTCTCCTGTGTATCAAATTCTTCTAGTCTTCCAGACACTGTCTGTGACAAACCGGTAGAAATTGAAACTAACAAAAGCACTATTAGTGCTGATTTAAAAAGATTCATTTTGAACCTCCTCATTTGTGATTAAAAAAAGCCTTTTGAAAAGGCTTGGTTGTTTAATTAAACCCCCTCGAGAAGAAAGAATGTGAGGGGGTTGTCAAAGTAGAACATTTTCCTTTTTTTGTTATAAAATTAGTTAGCTAATTATCTTTTATTGGGCGAACTGATTCCATATTAAAATAAAGCCCCGAAGGATTTATCCCGTTAGCAGTATTTGGAATTATTTTGGATTCATTATACCATAATTCAATATCAAAAGCGCTATTTGGATCTCCATAAACTAGGGAAGAGGTCCAAAAACAACACTTCTCTTTTATCTTGTAAAAATTCCCATTTCCAGACTGACTAAAGAAATATCCTCCTCCATAAGCAGAGAAACCATACTCGTTTGTCGCCCCAATATTTGGATAATTCCAGTGAATTGTTCCTGTTTCTTTTAATTTGCCTCCTGCAACATCATACCCCCCTATAAAATTAATCATAGTTGTCCACTCATTTTTACTTGGTAAATGCCATCCTGGGGGGCAAGCATTCATGGCGTCTTCCCAAGAATAAAGCCTTCCATATTCTGAATAGGTGGGATCATTATTATAATAAACCGACCCGGAAACATTATAATCAAGATTTTCGGCAAACCACCACTGGTCCCCTATTTTTACAGTTTGGTATGTCCTGCCATCGCGAGGGTCTGTGAATGTAGAAAATTGTCCTCCTGAACCGGTCCAAAAAGTCCAAGTATTTCCTTCAGTGGAATCTCCTTGGGAATCAAAGGCAATTACTTTCCAAAAAACATGCTTGTTTCCTGTAAAGGATCCTATATTATGATAATTTTGATTTATATTTTCAATTCTAATTGTTATATCTCCAAAAATTCCTACAATTAAATCATAATGCAAGGGGTCTCCGTCAGGGTCTGAACAGTCCCATGTTAAAGTAACAGGGGAGGGAACATTCTGGGCTCCATCCGACGGATAAGGGTTTGAAGGAGAAAGTGGGGGGAGGTTGCTTCCGCCGCCAAAAGTTCCGCTTGCAAGAATGCCTTCACTTAAGTTAAATGTCCAGGTTTTGCCGGGAATAATTGGGGAAAGCCACCCGGTTGAAATTCCTGCAGATGCATCAACTCCTTTGTAAAGAGTCCATTTGGGATTTGGTAACAAAACTGCATTAAGCCTCGTGTAGGGAGCAATTCCAACTGAAGGTCCGATTGTTTCATAAATAAGAAACTCGACTGATCCAATGATATAAAGCTTTGCATTTGCTTCTGCGGTTACACTGGCTCCTTCAAAAGTAAAAGTATTCCCGAGAGAATTCTGGGAGCTCCATCCGTCGGAATAAGTTATTGTAACGGAATTGCTCAGAACATCTTTTGCCCCGGAATAAATTTCCCCTGAAAGATCTCCCTGGAGGCGAGCCGATAAACGAAGTGCGGGGGTCACAACAACAGGCGGGCTTCCCCAAATAAGAACTGCAGGAAAAGTGTAATATGTAATATAATAATCATTGCTGAAACTCTTCACCACATTTGCAGTCAAGTGAAAATCTGCTGCCCCGGTAAAACTAAATTTCAGTTGGGTACCTATCTTCGGAAAACTATTAAAATCAAGATATCCTGAAATATTTCCCGTTTCATTAAAATTTCCTGCAATAGAAACTTCGCCCCCATTTCCAGAATAAAGAATATTTGAAAGTGACTGGTTAAATGAGAACAAATTTTTATTAAAGGTTATTTTTCCAGCTTGAATTAACTCTGCAAGTGAAGCCATGATTGTATTAAACACCCATCCATCTGTATTTCCAACCTTAGACAAACCGGTAACTTTTCTCAAGAGACCATTTGGGGTTTTTGAAGAAATCCCTGCAACAATTATATCCCCTGCCTTGATTTTGGAAATAACCTCATTTGAGGAAGAAAAAGTAATTGAATTATTTGTGACAGAAGAAATCATTGAAGTTTCAGTTGATGTTAATTCAACTGCATTTTCTCTTAAAGTAATCCCAGAAGAATTTGGAGGATTTGGGTCGGAACCAGGAGATTCAACCGGGCCTTCATCCTTACTGCACGAAGAGAATGTGAGAAGTGCGCTGAATAAAATTAAAATTATTTTTTTCATTTTTTCACCTTTTAGTTTGTTATTAAAAATTTATTAATCCAAAGAGAATTTATCTTTGTTCTGTTTTAGTGAAATCCAATTTTTCCGCATGGTTTTTAATAAATCATAACCAAATAAACAAAACGCAATTGAAACCAAGGGAAGAACTATGAACATGAAAATCCCTGATGCTGCATTAAGACCGGCATTATTTGAGGGTTCATCTATAAAAAATACCTTTATTGAAAGGATTGTGATAAGGATCATATACCCTCTCCAACTACAATTGATAGAACCCCAAAGAGGATTTGAACGAACGACAAAAGAACAAATTTGAATGTTCTCATTGTATCACCTCTTATTTATTATTAAAAAATTAATTAAATAAAAAACAAAAACCGCCAACGGCAAAGAGAAATGGCGGTTTTTAAAATTGAATACCCAAAAGAAGATTACCCCAAATTGGAGCCTTCTTTGAAACCAGCTCTTCCTCAGAATAATATCTTACAAGTTCCGCACTCTTTCCAAGAAGATTGAATCCTGCAACTGACGCTTCAAACTCAACTCCAAGGAATTTAAAATTTGAAGAAAACCCAAGGTTTAAAAAATATGAATTTTCGAATCTGGAATAAACCCCAGATGAATGGTTTTTGCTCCAAATTCCTTCTCTAATTCCAATTTGGAAATTAAAAGCCAGCTCTTCAAACAAAGGAATTGAAGAAGTCAAATTAAAGTCATAACTAATTGTCCCGCTTATCTCATGGCCATTCATTTCTGAACTTGCAAGGTATCCCGTAAAAAGGGAATTGAGAAGGTCACTTCTTAAAAGGGCACGTATTCCTTTTGAGCTTCCTTTAACATACCCTTCTCTTTGAAACTCTGCATTCAGATATTTAAGAAAGAATGAAACATCAACAAAGCTTGCTAGATTTGACTTTGTATCAACCCTTCCTCCAAGAGAAATGTGTTTGCCTATATCCTGCTTTTCATACTCTTTGGGATAAATTCTCTTTTCGAACATAGAATTGTTGTCAAACAAGAAAGTTTCATACTTTCCAAGAGAAAAATTAAATTCGAATCTGTCGGCAAAATAACTGACCTGCAAAACTTCAGAATCTCCAAAGCGTTTGTTAAATAGTGAAAGAGAAGAACTCGGGATTAATAAGAAATTTCCAAGGATGAACTTTTTTTCAAAATAAAGGGTGTAAATGTTTCTTCCGGTTCCATTCTCAAGCCTTACATTGTTAAAGGAATTGAAAGTAAAACCCATTCTATAATTGTCATTTTTTTCTGAAAGTTCTACATTCATCGTCAGGTTTCTTAAATATTCCTCGCTCTCGACTTTGTTTGATGATAAAATTAAATCAGAACTCTGGCTTTCCTTTTCGTAAGAATGGGCAAACTTCAAAGTTACATCTTCAAGCCTGTGCTTTAAAATTCCGAGAAGAATCACATGATTAATGTTTTGATTTATATCTGTTAAACCAAATGAACTTTCTCCCTGAAAGTTTTGGTATTGGCTTGAATTGAGAAAATATCCTTCAAAGGAAGTTTTTTTGTGGGACAAACTAGAATGCATTTCAATGTCAATTACTTCAGGGAGCAGTTTTAATTCAGGTATAACTTTTGAAATTAAGGGAAATACTTTTACCTGCCTTAAGCTAAATCGGGATTTTGCGTCTATTCCAAAAAAAGCTCCGTTTCCCGAAAACACGGCATACCTGTCTGTGAAATCCGAAGAGACCTTTCCGGATAATCCTTCTTTGAACTCTTTTGGAATCATCCTTTTTACTCCTCCAAGACTCCCATAAAAAGCAGGATAAGAATCTGCATTTAAGATTAAATTAAATATTTCCGGGTTTACTATTGAATTTGCCCCCTGAAATATTGTTTTATTTCCCAAAATTGGAATTAACATATCCTTCCCAAAATACATCCCTGTAAACTGAGAGGGTAGATTGTCAACAGTATTTTCCGCCAAAAGAGGAATTACAGAAACAACCCCGGGCATTAAAGTCAGGGTTTTTTGCGGGTCATCAGAATAGAAAGGTCCTATTAACGGAGAAATTTTAAAAGAATCTTTTGAAGACTCAACTACTACCTCTTCAAGGGTGGTTTTGAGAGTTGAATCTTTTGGAACCATTTTTAATTCTGGTTTTTGACCCTGGGGGAAAGAAAAACCCGCCCAAGCCAAAAACACAACTACAACAAACATGAACGGGTTTTTCATTTTAAACTCCTGTTAATTGTTAATTAATTTTCTTCTTCACCCGGGAAGGTGTATCTCAACATTCTGAACAGGTTAAAGAAGAAGTGAACTATAAAAACCAAGGGATAAGAAACTGAGAAAATGTGATAAAGTCTTTCTGAATATGTCCCATTAATTAAAACAATGAGAAACAAAAACAAACCCCAAAAGATTGAAATCATCAGAGGGGCATCAAAAGAAGCTCCCTTGAATCCCTCCATGTCTTTGAAGAAGTTAAAGAAATTTATGAGAATTTTGCCTGCAAGCCAGAAAATTAAAAAAGTCAAGGGGAAAAGAATTAAATTTACATCTGAATAAAATCCCTTGTCTACACGGGAGGCATCACCCATGTATAAAAGACCCAGCGAAACAACAAATACAAAGGAAAGTGAAAGGACAATTATAAGTGAAAGTCCCTTTTCCTTCCAACGGGTTATAGCTAAAGTTGTCTTTTTCATTTTTTACTCCATGAAATTGTTTTGAAATTAATTATTTAAGAAAGTCGTTCTTGTTCTTTTTTGAAAGATCCCTTATGAAGAATCCAAACCCCCTCCTGATGAAAATTATTGACATAAGCAGGAAAGTATGAAAAAGAAATTAAAGATATCTTCTTCAATGTTGGGAGAGAAATTTGTTTACGTTCCATTTTATCACCTTTATGATTTGTTATTAAATTAGTTATTTTTTAAATAAAGTAAGTTGTTAAAAATTAATATACCTAAATTGGGTATTTTAAGGTATTTCGCGGGTATTTCAGACGACATAATAGATGGAAATATGTCTTTCTTTCTCTGAACTTCTTTGTTCAAAGGTATTTCTTTAAACCTTGAGCGGTTCAAAGGGTTTTTCTTCAAAGTCTTAGGCAACCCTAAAGGTATTTCAGGGGATTTTCTAAAAAATCTTTTTTGTAAATTAAGGAATAATTCCTTAGTCTATCGATTTTTTAGTTTTTTACTGAAAGTGTATTTGAATTGTTTGAGTATGAATCTTCTAATCTTATTAATTTTTTCCAGCCTTTTGTGTTTCTTTCTTCCATTGTTTTGATTATTCCTTTTTCAAGTAATTTGTTTTTTATAATATTTCCCTTTCTTGGGGAAAAACCCACGTGCCTGTAAATTTCTACTGTTGAGAATTCATTTTCAGGATTAAGAAGCAAAAAGTTAACCAAATCCATTTCTTCAGCCAGAAGGTCTTTTGGAAAGTCCTTGGATCTAATTTCTTCTGAGAAGGGTTTATTTTCACAAGGATTCTTTTTGAAAGTTTTTCGAAAAGCCTCTTCCAAGGCCTTGTTCATTACAATTAAAACATCTTTTTTTGTATAATACCCTGAATGAATTCCTGAGTCAAGAAGCCTTTCAATTTCCACGAGCTTTCTGTTTGCCCTTAGTTTTGAGAGAACAAACTCAAAAAGAACTTCCTGCGTTTTTGTGAGAGTTTTTCCTATGAAAAATTCCTCACTTGCATGCGGAATTATTTTGACCCTTTTCATTGCTTTCTTTTGGGGTTCACCAAGAAGTGCTTTTTTGAACTCGGGGTCATTTTTTTCTACTTCAATTCCTTTAATCACACAATCCATTTTATTTTTTATTTTGGTGTCCTCCAGGTTTTCATTTCTTAACTCATTGAAGGGAACTTTTATCAAAAATGGTGAAGTATACCTTTCAGAGAGTTTTACTATCGCTGAACCAACAGGAAGCTGGGTGAAAATTTCTTTTTTGTCTTTCAACTGCATAAGAGAACTTATTTCATCCAGGTCCTGGGGAAGCTGCTGCTGAAATGCAACATGGCATGCACTGTTCCCTATAACGGTATCACTTAACTTTGAAGCGTGCTGGTCAAGACAGATTAGTCCTGTCCCATATTCACGCATTTCCCTATAAATCATATCTGTTACAGATTCCGTCATGAAATTTGTATTTTTTTTCAAAAAAATGTTATGTGCTTCATCAACCAAAATAGCATGATTAAATTCCTCTGATGCCCTGTCTGCACCTGCCTTTTTTAATTTGTAAATATAAGTCAAAACATACTCGCAGAAAAATTTCTTTTCAATATTTGAAAGAGAATTCAATTCAAAAATTGCCTTTTTGGTAAAGAGATCTTCAATAGACAAACTTTTTTTTCCGTCGTAATTTATCACTTTTCCAAAGTCTCCGAAAGTCAAAACGGTTGCAACTCTCAAGGCACTTTCATACCACCCGGATTCCCTTCCTTTTGCTTCTTTTGATTTTATTTCAAGCATCTTTTTTACATGCTCCCAATTTGGAAAAAGATTTGAACCTTCGTAAACCCCCCATCCTAAAAATATTTCGTCAAGAGTTTCCAGTAAAATCTTATGAACTCCGAATGAAACATTAAAACTTTCGGTCAATAAATCACAAAGTGCGTTAATCCATTCTTTTGGGGAAACGCCTTTTGGAGGACGATTTATATTTGTTTTGAATAAGTTGCTTACTCCTTCATTTCCTATTGTAAAACACATTATCGAAGCGTCTTCTTTCAATAAAGGCCTGAAACTTTTTTTCCAGTCAAAAACTAAAAAAGGTTTGTCCCTTTTTACAAAATTTTTTAATAGATTTATTGCAAAAGTCGTTTTTCCGCTTCCGCTCATCCCTGTAACACAAATATGTCTTGGAAAATCTTTTTCACGAAGGGAAAATGGGAAAAGGGTTTT
>JAHJRS010000094.1 GCA_018830845.1 Nanobdellota archaeon | reverse complement strand
TCCTTTATATGTTAAAACCCAAAAAGAAGAAAAATGAGTTTAAAGAGTGAAGAAAAAAACCTTACTGCAATGATGATTATAGAGGTACTTGGAAGGCCCGAAGAGCATTTGACAACAGTTCTTGAAGACCTTTCAAAGCAGGTTGAAGCCGAGCCAGGGGTTAAATCCTTTAATAAAAAACTAAACAAACCAACTCTTATAAAAGACCAGAAAGATTTATTCACAGGGTTTGTTGAAATTGAAATGGAGATTGAAAATCCTGCGGTTTTGGCGGCCCTTATGTTCAAATACATGCCTTCTCACGTCGAAGTTATAGAACCTGAACACTTTGTTTTCAAAAACGTTGAATTTAATGAGCTTCTTAATGAACTCACAAGACGCCTTCACAGATATGAGGAGCTTGTAAAAGTTTTGCAGTTTGAAATTGAGAAAAACAAGAAAGTTCAGGCAAAAAAACCTGAAGAAAAAAAATAATTCTGAATTTATCTTCTCAATAGTCTCGAAGGCATTCTTCTCGTTCTTGAAAATTTGAATTTAAAAAACAAAACCAAAATTATTACAACGATTCCTATTATTATCCATCCAATCAATCCTAACGATGAGCCTTCTTCTTCATTAAGGACGCAGTTTCCGTCACAGCACTGAGCGTCAAAACCGTCAATAAGAACTCCTGCGCAAGTTTGGTCTTCACTGCAAATTAATAATCCCATTTCCTGGCACGTTAAAAGTCCGCCCGGAGGAGGTGTGCTCACGTTGGTTCCATTGGGTTCTGTTTCATTAATTATTGTTTCATTTTCTTCAGGTTCTTCCTCCCCTCCTCCAAAAATAATTTCCCAAAAACTTTTTCCTTCAGTCTCATTTGAAGTCTCATTCTCTCCTATAGTCTGGTTTTCAACAGGAATGTCATCAAGCCCTGAATAAACAATGGCAGTGTAAGTTTCATTTCCGTATGTAAAAAGAACATTTTCAAATCTGTCTCCTCCAAAGGTTTTAAGCGTCACATCCTTTGTTTGATACGCTCCAAGAGCAACTGTTTTTGTTTCCGTCCCCTCAAGCCCGTATTCAATTTCAATTGTGCCTGCACCGGTATTTTCAAGAGTCAGGTTGTAGTAATAGTCTTCGGGAATTGAAAGTGCCGGAGAAATTGTTGCAAATACCATGTGGTCCTCTATAACAAAACCCTTTGAAACAGGGTCACTTGACCATTGATTGTTTCCTATATAATACTGGATTCCCTCAACTCTTATTGAATAATTTCCGGGAGTTTTCCCAAGTGGAACAATAGAATAGACATAATAGTCCGTTCCGGTATCAGTTGTGATTGAAGTTAAACTAAAAGGATCAAATGAGGTTGGGGTTTGCCCGTGATAAAATTTTATATTGTTTTGAGTCGGAGGTGTTTGAAAAATTCCGGATATTTTTGCAACAAATCCTTCACCCTTGGAATAATCCGGTTTTATTTGAATCTGGGTTGAAGAAACAAAACTTAAAGCAATGACAAAAAAAAGAAAGACAAAGAGAACTTTTTTAATCATTTTATCTTCCCATTTCTTTTAATTTTTTTAAGACTTCGTCAATCTCTCCGCTTGGTTTTGGTCTGGGCTGAACTTTTTGAATAGGAGGCCTGTTTTGTTCGCTTGGGATTATTTTTCTTGGAACTGGTGCACCCATTCTTGGCATTCTGTTATATGGAGGAGGGAATCTTGGAGGAGGTCCTCTTGGTCCTCCGGGTCTTGAGCCTGGCATGCCTCCCCCTCTCCTTGCTTTTAATTTTTGAATATATTCCTTTATTTTATCACGATATAAAATTGCGACAACTACTGCAAGAACAAGGAAGAACAAAACCCATATCCACCAATAACTTCCTCCGCCTGAACTTTGAGTTTGCATACAACAAAAGTCCTGTGAGTCACTGCAAGTATATTCCCCCGAAACTTCATAACCAGAAGGACAGGATGAATCGCAAAGACCTCCGTTTGATTCACATGTTGAAGTGCTCACAACAGGTTCACATGAACCCCCAACACAACAAGTCTGTCCGTATGTTAATTCGTCAGTTGATATCCCACTCCCCCCCGAACAATATTCCCCGCTTGAACAAATTATTCCATTAAGGTCTGAACAGGTTGTGATTATTGGAGTTGTGTCACAGCACTTTTGAATTGTAGGCCCGCAACTAAACTCGGGCAAAATTGTTCCTTCACATGCTGAAGCAAATCCACAAGTATAACCTTCAAGTTCACACTCAGTTAATTCTCCGCCACCGCCCTGAGGGTTACAGCAAATCTGAGTGTCTCCACATTCATATTCTCCGTGAATTGTTCCAGTACATGCCGAAGCATTTTCAACGCAAGTGTATCCAACGTCGCTACAAAATATATCTCCACCTCCGCCTCCTCCCCCTCCACTGTTTTCCTGAGGCCACAAAGAGTAAAGTAAAAATGAGTTTGTTAAAACATTGTCGTTATCCCAGCACCCGTTTGTTTGTTGAACATTAAAGAGCCAGTTTTTGGTGTTTGTTTTTTCGGTTAATCCGCTTACTCCCTGGAAGGGAAGCATTGCAAGTGCAGTGTCATAATATTTTCCCCTTCCGCCGGGAATCTGCCAATATTCATTCAAAATTTGCTTGTTTAAAATGTTTGTTTTGAATTCAAGGCTGTTTGTTAAAATATAAAGAAATGCATCGGGGAATGCAGAAATGTGGTTTGGAGCCGTTGTTATAAGGTATGGAAGATATTCACTCGTGTTTTCCCCCAAAAAATCAAAAATAGTTGAGGCCCATGAAGTTCCAAGGTAATCACAGCTTCCGCCAACTCCTAAAAGGCAGTATGAATCTATTCTCTCAATAGTGATTCCCCCCGAAGAACTGTGAACATTGTTTAAAATATTGTAAGTTTGTGAGTTTTGCTCACGATATAAAAGTGTTGAAATAAAACTTTCATTGCATGAAACCTGAAATTGTTTTTCGTAGCAATTGGGTGAAATTCCAAACCAATAATCATTGTTAGCTCTCGTTAAGCATTCTCCCGCATTCGCACTTATTTTTTTGTCTTCACTAATCTGAAATTGATATTCGGTAAAAGTTCCCCCGACTTCATATCCGGCGTTGCACAAGAGCGCCTTGTTGCTGTCAATTTGAAGGTACCAGTTCAAGTCAGTTGAAATTCCTTTTTTACCTTTTAGCCAGTTTACCGCGGATGTTGTGTTAACGTCGACGCTGTCAAGAGCGAGAACCGCCTTTGCAGTCAGCTCAATATTACAGTTTGCCGCCGGCCAGCAGGTTTCATTAAATGAATCTTCTAAAAGTTCCGTTTTACATTTTCCTGTTGCAAGAAGTGCAAATGTTTTTTCTTCAGTATTAAGTTGGGAGCAGTTGGTTGCATCAATTTTTTCATTCAGGCATGCATAAGCCCGGTTAACATCCGAAACTTCATCAGCCTTAAGAATTCCTGAAAAGGCAAGGGTTAAGACCAATACTATTGCTATGAACAACATGACCCCTTTTTTCATTTTATAATTAGAGCAATAGTCCTTTTAAATATTTCTTAATTTCAGAAGGATATTCTGTTTTTGTTGCAGATAAAAATTAATCTTTTTTTGACTTTGAAGTTTTGTTTTTTTTAATTGTGTAATTTACAGGATTTTTATATCTCATTTCTTCATCAGTTGGGATAATTCCTATTCCTTTATAGTGGTCTTTGTCAAAGTTTGGAGGGGGAATTGTTTTGTGCTTGTAACTCCAGCTTAGCTGCGCATTTATGTAAGCTCTTCGCAGAGCAACTTCATTTTTTTCATTCCATTCAAAAATTCTTTTTTCCATCTCTTCTTTGTCCATTCCAACGCTTCTGAAAAAGTTTATTAAAACAAAAAGCGCCCTTTTCTTTCCGTCTCTTACTCCTTCAAGAATTTTTTTTATTGTCGGGGGAAAATCTTCATCTTTTAAGTTTTTTATTTTTACAGGTTTGAAGTTTTCATATTTTCCAGATGCCTTTTGTTCAAGCTCTTTGTCCACTCCGGCGCTCTTTGCCCAGTCCAAGGCCTGCATAACAAGTTCGGCCGCTTCATTTTCTTCCGATTCAGGCATAAAGTTTTTCACTTTCATTCTCAAAGGTTCAGCGTCTCTGAAAGTGAATTTGTCTATTTCTTTGGGGTCAATTACAACACTTGCAAGTGAGGTTTTTTCGTGAAGGGAGTAAGGCATTCTGAATAAGTGTCGTGGTGAAACCAAAATAAGGTCAAGCCCCATAAGAGTGTAAAGATCCTTTTCCTCTTCGCTGAAGTTTTCAGGATTATCTATTGAATTTATTTTGCATCTTGGGCATTCTATAAATTTTTTCAGGGGTCTGAATTTCATTTCTTTAGAGCATTTATAGCACTTTGGAACTTTTCCCTTTGCACCCATTCTGAATTTTCTTGTTTCAAAAACACCGCATTTTTCACATCTAAACTCAACATTTCGGTATTCTGATGCAAACTCCCCGCACTTTTTGCACAAAAATCCAGTTTTAAGCCCGCCAACTATTTCTTTTTCAAAATTTTCGGGAAGAATTGCTTTTAAAATTGAGGCCGAATAGTTTTTTATGTAAAGGATAAGTTTTCTTGGAACTTCGGGAAAAAGGTCTTTTAATTCAATTCCATTAATGTCTTTTGGAAAAGCTTTCCATGGTATGAGTATGTGAAATCCTTTTGAACCTGAAAATTTAAGCCCTACGTTTTTTATTCCGTGCTGTCTAAAAGTTTCAATTATCGCTTTTGCCGCAAGTTTTGAATATTTTATTCCGTGCTCACAGTCTATGTCAATCAAAAGGTCCCAGCCTGTTCTTAACTTGTCAGCCTCGGTTTTTCCCATTCCCGTTTCAATTTTTAGGGGGTCATTCCAGAGCTCTTCAGAACAATGAAAAGAGGTTGCTCCTTTTTTTGCAAGACTTAAAATGTCACCCTTAAACTGGAGGGTGTCCGGACGTTTTCCAAACCCGTCAAAATATCTTGGCGAAACCTCGCGATTTTTTGAAAACCTGAAAATTGCCTCCTGCACGTCTGGCCTTGAGTAATAAAACTGGGTTATTTTTCTTATCTTTTTTTCCTTCTCACTTTGCGGTTCTCTTTGAAACTTTTCCATCAAAAAAGAGGGCATGAAAGATTTATATAATTAATCACTTTAAAACGAAAATGCTTAAAAAACACGCACAATTGGAATTAATATGAAACTAAAATTAGAGGACCCGATAGTTTTTACAAAACTCATAGAATTGATTTCCGAACTTGTTTTGGAAGTTAGAATAAAAATAAGCGATTTTGGGCTCTCAATAGTTGCAATTGACCCCGGAAACATTTCAATGGTTTCCCTGAAAATTCCAAAAAGTGCATTTAAGGAGTTTGAGTCCGGCGACGAAGTTCTGGGGGTAAATCTCGAGAATTTTAAAAAAATTCTGAAAAGAGCAACAAAAACAAGTTCATTAATTTTGGAAAAAAAAGAAAATGCCCTTGAAATAAAAATAGAGGACAAAATAAAAAGAATTTTCACACTTAATTTAATAGAAGTTGAAAGGGAAGAAAAGGAATTTCCTGACCACATAGAATTTTCTTCAAAGGTCACAATTGATTCAAATGACCTTATTGGTTCGATTGAAGACTGCCTCGTTGTTTCGGATGCATGTTCATTTATTGTCGAAAAAGACAATTTTGTCGTTGAAGCAAAAGAAACAAACTCGGCACGCTCGGAGTTTTCCTCCGACGAAGTTGAAATTTCAGGCGAGGAATGCACTTCACGCTATAGCCTTGAGTACCTGCAGAGATTTTTGAAAGCGGGAAAGCAATTTTCAAAAACAACTTTAAAGTTTGCAAACGACCATCCTTTGAGAATCGATTTCATTGCCAATCACATTGCACTGAGTTTTCTTCTTGCTCCCCGAATGGAGACTGAGGACTAAGAAAAAGTGTTTCAAAATTTTAAAATGTCCGTGGGTGGCAATCCAAGCAGGGAATAATTTTTTCAATCTATCTTATTATTAATTGAAATATTTATAAATGTAAAAATCCTTAAAATCAAATGAAAGAGGTGCTCCTTAAAAGTAAAAAAGGCCAGGTTACAATTTTTGTTATAATTGCCCTTGTGATTGTTGTTGCAGGAGTACTTATTTATTTCTTTTATCCGGGCCTGACTTCAACGGCAACTTCTCTTGATGAAAACCCAAGAAGTTATATTCAAAACTGCATAGAAAATAATCTTGAAGAAAATGTTATGATTGTCGGTTTGCAGGGGGGAAGTTTAGAGCCCAGTTCTTATATTATTTATGGGGGAAACACCGTCGAATATCTTTGTTACACAAATGAAAATTACAAAACGTGCGTTCCGCAAAGGGCGGCCCTTGTAAGTCACATTGAAAAAGAATTAAAGGATGCTTTGGCTTTGCGGGTGACTGAATGCTTTAGTCAGATGAGAAGCGACTACACTTCAAGAGGGTACACGGTTGTATTGGACAGCGACAAATTTAATGTAAATCTTTTGCCAGACAGGGTTATCCTTCACAGCAATTCAACCCTTACTTTAACAAGAGCTTCAACAGAAAGGTATGACTCATTTGATGTGATTGTGAATAATAATCTTTATGAACTTGCTTCAATTGCAAGAAATATAGTGTCGTGGGAAGAGCAGTACGGAGACAGCGACCCTGCTTACTTCATGTATTACTACCCCCACCTTAAAATTGAAAAAAAACTCCAGAGCGATGGCTCGAAAATTTATATAATAACTGAAAGAGAAACGGGAAACATATTTCAGTTTGCTGTAAGGAGTGTTGTGTGGCCTCTTGGAGCTTCATCATAAAATGAAAAAGAGTAAAGTGATAATTTTGTTTGCAGGAATTTTTTTAGTTTTAGCTCTTGCTTTTTTAAATTCAAATTTTGTGAAAGCCGAAAGTAACATTTGCTGTGAAAAATTGACAACAGGTCAATGGTGCCAGAGTGTTCCCGCAGGTTCTCCCTCATGTGATTCAGGTTTTAGGCAGGCTCCCACTTCATGCGAATCCACTTCATGGTGTGCCGCCGGAACATGCTATGACAGTCAGCAGGGGCTTTGTGACAGAAATGTTCCTTCAGTTGTGTGCCAGAATGATGGCGGGGTCTGGAATGAAAAGCCCCCTGAAGAACTTCCACAATGCCAGTTAGGTTGCTGTTCACTCGGGGCTAACGGAGCGAATCTTGTAACTCAGGTAAGGTGTAAAGCGCTTTCTGCTCAGTATGGGGTTCAGACAAACTTTAATCCCGGAATAACTTCTGAAGCTCAATGTCTTGCAACCGCTGGGGGCGATATTAAAGGGGCTTGTGTTTATGAAACTGGTGCAGAGAGAACATGCCGCCTTTTAACAAAATCCGAATGTAACCAGATTCAGGGGAACTTGACAAACACTGGAGTTGAATTTTACGAAGGATACTTATGTTCAAATGAAGAGTTAGGGACAAACTGCGGACCCAGCGAGGAAACGCGTTGTGTTTTAGGGCAGGATGAAGTTTATTTTGTTGACACTTGCGGAAACCTTGCAAATATATATGATGCCGGAAAAATTAATGATAAATCATACTGGGCACAAATAATTCAAAAGGAAAATTCATGCGGTTTTGGTTCTGCTAACGCGGGCTCAAGAACATGCGGAAATTGTGATTATGTTCTTGGGAGTACCTGTTCATTTGCAGAAAGAGGGGAAACTCAGCCGGTGTTTGGGGAAAACTTTTGTAGAGATTTAGGTTGTACGTATGAGGGCGTAAAGTATAATCACGGAGAAAGTTGGTGTGGTGAAGCTCCCGGAACTCCAAAAATTACAGACCCCAATGAGGATGGGAATTATGTTTTTAACAGAAATTCTGACACTCCGGACAACACGAAGGAAAACCTTCCCGGATCAGTTTTTACAAAGTTAACATGTTACAATGGTGAAGTCACTTCAGAGAATTGTTATGATGGAAGGCAAAAAGTTTGCATACAGGGTGAAGTTAATGGTTTCAAGAATGCCGTATGTATGCAAAACTTGTGGCAGGATTGTGCCTTAATCACAAAGGAAGCTGAATGTATGGATCGTACTATTAGAAAGTGTGATTGGGTTCCGGGAGCATATTCATTTACAGAGCAGAAAACAGAAGGAACGAAGGTAGGTCAGGGTCCGGGAGCGTGCGTTCCGCTTAATGCTCCAGGGTTTGATTTTTATGAAGGAAGCGGAAACGGAGATGCAATTTGTTCTCTTGGAATAATTCAGTGTGATTATGTTATAGAAAAATCCCTTTTTGGTGGAAGCAGTTTCGCCGAGGACGACGATGATAATAAAATTGGAAGTGAATGCATAGTAAGTCCTGATGATAAAAGAATAAGGGCGGACTGGGCTGAAGAAGCGGCTTCAATGTGTATGAGCCTTGGAGATTGCGGACCAAAAAAGAATTACGTCGGGGAAGCAGGGCAAATGCAGGTAATCGCTGAAAAAATATTTGGAGGAGACAATGCTGTGGGAGATCAGATAAGGTCTGATGGAAAAACAGTTTTTCATAGAGACAGAACTTATTTGTGGAATGCATTTGCAAACTTGGCAAATCAAATGAGGGGAAGATAAAAAATGAACAGAACAAAAAGCAAAACAGTTGCAATCTCTCTGAGTGAAATTTTAATTTTAATAGTCGGAATTTTTGCTTTTGTGTGGCTTGTTAGTGGAATTCCAAGTGTTAGTGCGGATGACCTTAAAGGAGAGTCTAATCTCACACGCGTTGGATCTATTAAAAATCCTCCTTTGAATCTCCCTCAAACTGTTTCAACTATTGGATTAACTAAATTCAGTGATTTTCTTTTTTCAGGGGGAGGAGAAGAGGGTGTTAAAGAAACTGTTGCAGGGCCATTTTTAGGAATTTCTAATACTATTTGGGGAATTGCGGGTTCAGCCGCTGCGGCTTTTGGGGTATATTCTGTCCTAAGACTTATAGAGGGAAGTCCTGATTTTCAAAATATAATTCCTTCATTGGGAGGAGCACTTGCAGGAGTAGGGGTAGCACTTTGGACTGGCGTTTTAGGAGAAGGGGCATTAGCCTTAGGAATTTCAGTTCCAGTTTTTGGTGCAATACTTGTTGTAGTTCTCTTTGTTATTTTTGCACTTTTCAGTTCTTCGGTTGAAGAAGCAGGTACAGTTGTTTTTTATTGTAACCAATGGCAGCCAATGTCGGGTGGAGAATTTTGCGGCCTTTGTAATAATCAGGAAGTTCCATGTTCAATTTATCAGTGTAAAAGTTTAGGTAAATCATGTGCATTTATAGACAGCGACCCTAATGAAGGCGGAAATCCATTCTGCTTCTGGAATAATTCAAATGATATAAGCCCTCCAATTATAGAACCAAACCCTGAAGTTTTGAGAGTTGGTTATGTTTACGCCCCGGACAATTCAATTTCCCCTCCAGACAGAGGTGTTAAAGTTGTGGATACAAGGGAACAGGATGGATGTCTTTCTCCATTTTCAACAGTAACTTTTGGTGTGAAATTAAATGAACCTGCTCAGTGTAAAATTAGTTTTGACAGAAGAGGTTCATACGAGGAAATGTCCTCCTACATGGGTGGGATGAGTACATTAAAATTCAATCACTCTCAGACGATAAAGATTCCTGAGTTTAATCACACTATTGGAAGAGACAATTTAATTTCAGCTTACGTAAGGTGTGAAGACTCAAACGGAAATTCTCAGGTGGGAAACTATTTGTTTAATATGTGCATTCAGGAAGGACCAGACACAACACCTCCAATTATTGAGGGGACAAGTCTTGCAAACAACACCTTGGTTTCATTTAATACCACGAGTGCCCCCGTTGATTTTTATGTAAATGAACCTGCACAGTGTAAGTGGTCATTCACTCCCGGAAGAAATTATGGGGATATGGAAAACAACATGAGTTGTGCAACAGAGCCTGAAGAAATTAACATGAGAATGAGTTACACTTGTTCAACCGAGTTAACCGGAATAAGACAAACAGAACCGACTTTCTATTATGTTAAGTGCCAGGATGTCTCAGAAAGTAAAAACACAAACGTTCAGGATTATGTTTATGCACTTAAATCCTCAAGAGCACTTTCAATAACTTCAGCTTCGCCAAATAGTACTACCATATATGATTCAACAACTCCATCAAGAGTAACCCTTGAGGCTAGAACCTTTGGAGGAGTTTATGATGGAAGTGCACTTTGTTATTACAGCAGAACCGGAGTTGAAGGTAGTTACACAATTTTCGACAACACTTCTTCAGTTTCACATTCAACAAATGTATATTTGACGACGGGAAGCTATGATTATTACATAAGGTGCCATGACATGGGAGGAAATGCGGACACTGAATTAATCCAGTTTGATGTGGAGATTGACCAATCTCCTCCGTTGATTGCAAGGGCATATTACGAAGACAATCAGTTGAAAATTATAACTAATGAAAATGCAGAGTGCGTTTACACTACATTCAGTTGTATTTACAATTTTGAAGAAGGTTCTGTAATTAGTTCATCTGACCAGATACACCACTATATGGGATGGAACACTGAAACCCCAGTTTATTTGAAATGTCAGGACATATATGGAAATCAACCATCTTCACCAACTGCATGTAGTATGGTTTTGAGACCTCAGAATTACCAATTTGGATAATTTCCAAATTATTTAGTTTTCCCCAGTTTTCCAATAAAGCGAGCGAAAGCAATCGTGGTGAAACCCGGTTCGAGCTATAAATCTCAAAATATCAACATATTTAAAAATTAAAATCCCTTTTCGATTGTAATGAAATCAAAAGGGGCGCAGATGAAACTTTCTTTCGGAATGATTTTCTCAATTATTCTTATAATTATTTTTTTGGCTTTTGCGTTTTATGCAATACAGCAGTTTTTTTCCTTTCAGGGTCAGGTAACAACTTCAAAATTTTATGATTCTTTAAGAAAGGATGTTGATGAAGTTTGGAAAGCTTCCCAGGCTTCTAAGGCAGTTGGATATCTTGTTCCTTCAGGCGTTTCTCAGGTTTGTTTTAATGATGACTCTTTTGAAAATGTTGTTTTATATAAGGAGCGCTCTTCGGTAGGGCAGTACGTTGACCACCTTGAAATTACCCAATCAATTTGCATAACTGCAGTGGATGGACGAGTAAAATTTCTTCTTGTAAAAAATTACTCCGATGCACTTGTAAAAGTTGAAAGACAAAATGAATAAAAAAGGTTTCCTTGACATTTCTTTTGCATGGATTTTTGCGTTTCTGGTAGGGGGAATAATACTTTTTGGAGCAATTTACGGCGTTGCCAGATTAACAAGCATACAAAGCACCCAGTCTTCAGCCGAAGTTGGAAGTTCTTTTTCAAATCTTT
>JAHJRS010000009.1 GCA_018830845.1 Nanobdellota archaeon | reverse complement strand
CATGTTTTTAGCAAGAAGCCCAAGTTTAAATTCATTTTGAACCATCGGACCAATTTCAATAAATTTAAAAATGTTCAAATCCTGTTAATCCTCAAATGTTGTTCAATCATCATACTCCCTGAAATTAAACAAAGTTCAAGCAAAATATTGTAAAAAAACAGGGTTTTCATTCCTAATTTTTTTATATTTGTCCCATTTATTTTTTATGATAATGGGTTAAGGTGCATGGCAACTCCGTGTAACTCCATAAGCGCAGGTTCAATATTAATCTATTTATTAAAGGGAAATCCTTATGTTTTTGAGATAAACTATTTTATCTTTTTTGGAGGGATACTGTCTTCTTACCTCCTTGCCTGGATGCTTTTTAAGAAAGAATAAAATTCAAAACAGACCCTTTTTGAATACACCTTCATTTCGTATTTCAAAACTGAAGTCTTTTTTGTCAAGACTCCTGTGTTTTAATAAAACCGCTTTTCTTGTTCTTATATTTTTCAGCTCAATTATGCACTTGCTCCAGTACTTAAATAAGTCGCCTCCAACAATATTCATCTCCTTTTCAACCCCGCTTTTCATTTCTTCAAACGACAAAAAATTTGAATAAACCTGATTTGTAATTAAAACCGGAATATTTTCTTTTCTTGAAATTTCGACAAGAGTCCTCATTTGTCTTGCAACATCACGGTTTACTTCCCTTATTTTTTCTTCATCATCGCTCTGAACAGCATCACCAAGTTCAAGCCTGTAATGCATTGCCATAGAATCCACAATAATTAATCCAACATTTTCTTTTTTAACGTTAAGGAGAAGTTTTGAAAAACATTTTTTTTGCTCATCAAAATTCGTTGGATTTAAAATAAGAATATTATTCAAAATCTTTTCCTGGTTCTCCAATCCAACTATTTGCTTAACGCGCTCAACTGAAAAACCCCCCTCGCTGTCAACAAAAATTACTTTTTTCTCCCTTGCCTGTGAGCATGCAGCAAGAATCGAAAGATTACTTTTCCCAGAACCTGGCGGCCCGACAATCATTGTAACAATCCCCTTTTCGTACCCTCCATCAAGCCAATCATTTAAATCAAAACTTCCAGTTGAAATCTTTTCGCCTGATACCATCAAAAAAGAAATAAATTTTAATTAATAAGGATTTGGATAATTTACATACAATTTTCCAACCTTACGGCAAGGAAAATTTTCGGGGCAAATTAAGGCAAAAGCAAACTCTCAAATTTAATTGGTTTATCTGGGCAATTTTCTTCGCGATAATTTTATTTTGGCGGAGAACCTTAACGAAGTTTGGTTCGTAGCACATTAATAAATCTCTTTAGATGTAAGGGGTGGTGGTCGGGGACGTGGCGGAAATTAAAAATCACTTCAGAGCCTTAAACTCACTTTCAATCTTATCCAAATCTTTTGTTATTGCCTCAACAGCCTTATCTATTGCGACTTTTGCATCTTTCCCTTTTGTTTTAACAAGAAGAACTGGGTTCTTTGTTGAGTGCTCTTTTTTCCATGCCGCAAAAGTTACGGTCGAATCTTTGTTCAAATAAACTCTCAAAAGTTCAGGAAAAGTGAGGTTATCAAATTCAACTTCAATCTCATTTTTTTCCTTTTTCAAAACTTTAACTTCCATAAGGTAAAATCTGAAAGTGGATTTATAAAGTTTTGGTTGGGGGTTTTAAATCCTTGTTATGAGTTCCCTTATAGAATCTAAACTGCCTTCAAGTTCCTTCTTCAATCTTTCTATATTCTCCCGAACATACCCACTAGCATTATCTATTTGAGTTAACTTCGTTTGGATGTTTCTGAAATCCAATAACTTACTTCTCATTTCTTCTAATTGTTTCTGTACTTCATCTATTGGAATTTCCTTCTGATTTGGCTGAGAACCCTTTTCTACAAAAAATCTTGCAACTCTAAACGCAAAATAAAGTCCATAATCTTCAAAAGAGGTAACAATATAATTATTTGTTATCTTCATTGGTTTTAGTGCTGGGGGAATTTGAGACTGTAATTTGAATAAAAATATCCCAAATTTGGCACCACGATTTTCTATTGCGTCATTAATTTCATCAATGGTTTTTTTGGAGGAAGATAGATAAGAAGAGCTATCTTTACATTCAAGAATTATCCTTTTATTTTCATCACCTTCAACATCTATAGTTATATCCCCCACCTTATTTTTATAACCCAATTTTCCACCCACAAAATCAATCTTATCTTCATATTCGGAGCAAAAATCTCCTATCAACTCAAAAACACTATCTTCAAATTTAGCTCCTTTTGCTGTTGCAGAAGTTTCTTCTTTAATTTTTTCTTTGATTATTTCATCTCTCAAGTCCTGAATTTTTTTGAAAATCTCTTCTTTAAGTTTCTTAATTGGAGAATCCCCTTCAAATGGATTTAATAAATCGCTAATCTTACCTTTTTTCTTATCAAAATAATCCTCAAACAAAACCCTCATCTTTCCAAGAGAACTTGAATTGCTTTCAACATCAAGAGTCTTCTCAATCATACTCCGAATGTCTTTAGACTGAAGCTCATTACTTTTCAACATTTCTTTGAACTCCCTTTCGAAATTATTTTTAATATCTTTCGATTGTATTTCTAATGTTTTCATCAGATTATTAAACTCCTTTTCAACATAATCTAAATTATCAGCCAAATAAAGATTTTTCAATCCAATAGCACCAACCTTTATTGCTTTTTTTATAAAATCCTCTCTTTTGTCTTCAGGAATATCTTTTAAAATTTTAGAAGTATTTGCGTCCTCAATAACTAAGTTCCCAATTAAAATAGAATCTCCTTCTAATTTAATTTTCTCTTCTTTTTCTACCACAAAAGTTAATTAGAAAATAATCCTTAAAAATTTATGTGTGATAAATAAAATTTCCCAAAAATCACTTTCCCCAAACTATTTTAGAAATATCTTCGTCACTTAATTCTTCTTTGGGTTTTTCTTCCGGCTTCTTTTCTTCCTTTTTTCTTTTGAAAGGATTTTTGAACCTAAAATATTCGCTTTCGGACTCTCTTTCTCTTTCTGACTCTTCTTTTAATTCCTGCTGAGGAACCCCATAAATTTCATTTATTTTATCAAGACTTAAATTCGCTAAATCAATGTAAGAGTCCTCTTCTTTTTTTGCCTTTTCCTGAATATCCTGTATCAAGACCCCTGTGGGTATTTTTGACTCAATAATTATATCATGATGATCAATCTCCTTATTTTTTAAAATTCTTATTCCCAAAAAACCCTCAACTTTTCTTATAAGGGGTTTGTATTCTCTTGGGACAATGCCCTTCTCCAGACTTTCTATTGCAATCACTGGCTCCTTTATTCTTTCCGCAAACTGCTCTTTTGTAAGTTTCATGGATCTTCTCTTTCTCATTATAACCCAATGAAAGTTTTCAATAAGGTCCTCAGGAGGTTTTGAAGGCAAAATTACCTCCCTCTTAAAATTTCTCTCAACTATATCCCTAAGGGTGATATTCTCAAAATTTGGGACCATCTTTTTTCCAGGTGCTCTGTCAACATTCACATGGGCCATTTTCATAAGCCTCTCACGCACACTCCCTCTTGAATTAACTTCTTCGGGGTCGACATTCTTTTTTTCAACGAGGGGGAATTTTTCCTTGAAGTAACACTTTCTGCAAACACTGACGATTCCGTGAGATTTATGAATTCCCTCATAAAGAAGCGCCTTCTCTTCACTAATACCGCACAGATAACATTCCTTCATTAAAAAATAAATTAGATGGTCTTTTTTAAGATTATTGTGTTAAAAAGATTTATTCACTAATTCAAGGATTCTCTCTTTTGGAGGAATTTCATAAAATAGATACTTTTCATTCACAATTACAACGGGAAAACTGGTAATGTTATATGAACCAGTTATCGCTTTGAGTGAGACCAAATCGCTGTCCGCTGCGATAGGTATAAGAACCACTTCAGGGCTAACTTCCTTTACTTCAAGTAAAAGTTTGGACCATACCACTTGTTTGGCCTTGTTTGTCAGGTCCGTTTCGCCGTGGTTGTAAAGATAAACAATTGTTGAGAGGTTTGTTGAACACTCTTTTTTTATTTCAATTGAAGTAATCCAAAGATAAGTTCTCAAAACATCATACTTTAGGTGAAGATTCTTAACCTGGTTTGTAAGCTTTCCAGACTCTTCATACTGAGTCAAAAGTCTTGCCTCACCATAAACCTTATCAAGAAGTTCTTTATCAGACCGGACAAGTTCTTCACAGGATGCCTCCCCTGAACCAACAAGTTTGTTCAATGACAAAACATCCACTAGAGAAACTTCCGACTGAAGATAATAGTCATTAATCTCAACCATTCTTTTTCCCTCAATACTCATCCCGATGTAAAACCCAACAAGAAAGATTACAATCGTGAAAAGAAGTGCCTGCAAAAAAACAAAGTAATTTTTTTTCATAATCCTACCATTTAATTTCCCCCTTTAAAGCTTTGTATAATGAAGTTAAGATTATTACCGGGTAGACTAATAAGTAAAAAAACATATACACCATAACATCAAAAATTCTTGGTCTTTTAAATTCTTTTTCTTTTTCATAAAAAATTGAAAGGAAAGTAAAAATTAATCCTGCAGCAAAAAGCATCATTCCAAAATAGAATAAAATATCCGGGTTTAATGAAAGGTCCTGGAGAGACAAAACTGCCGTATTGGCCCCGACCGAATATGTTGTTGAAGCGTATCTTAAAATAACTTCCCTTGCTGCACGATAAATAAAAAAAGCAAGCCCTGAAATTCCTATAATCCATGAAACTATAAAAAAAGGCAAAACAAAAAATCCCAAAATTCCCTTCCTGAAAAATTTATTTTTATGTTTTATTATTGATTGTATCCCCCCCACGTTCCACCTTATTCTCTGTTTTATCCATTCTTTAGCCCTTCTTGGAGCAACTGAATAAACTCTTGAGGGGAGGCTCATCTTAACGTCGTAGCCTGCATCAAGAAACCTCCACGTAATTTCAATGTCTTCCGTTAAATTTTTTTCATCAAAACCCCCAACATTAAAAAAATATTTTGCCCTGTACATTGCAAGTGGCCCAGGCGTTACATAAATTGAGTCAACATACTCAAGAAGTTTCCTTGTAAATTTAATTACCATATACTCAAGGGCCTGCATTCTCAAAAGAAAATTTGACCTGTTTTTAACAAGAACTGACGAAGTTACCGCACCAGTGTTTTCGGCATCAAAAAAACCAACCATCTTTTCTATCGCGCCTTTTTCAGGGAAACTATCTGCATCAGTAAAAACAATTAGCTCTGTCTCAACAAATTTGGAACCATAATTTTTTGCCCCTGCAGCCTTGCCCGTGTTTTTTGGCGTTTGAACTGCAATAACAAGGCCGGGATATTTTTTTTCATATTTTTTCATAATTTCATATGAGTTGTCAGTAGAACGGTCGTCAACAACAATTATTTTCTTGAGGTTTTTGTATCCGTTTTTGGCAATTGAGTCGATTGTTTTTCCTATATTTTCTTCTTCATTGTAACATGGAATAACACAGCTAACACTGTATTTTTTTGTTATTTTGGGAACTTTCAGGATATCTTTTCTGTTCTGAAGGTAGATGAGAGTAAAAAGAATGATGTAATAAAAAGCAAGAAAAGAATATCCAAGATAAACCCCAGTCAAAAAGTCCATTTAATTTTCCCCCGGTTTTTCAAAACCCTCTTTTTTGAATGGACTTTTGCTTGAACTTGAAACATTGAAATAATCATAAAACTCTTCTGAAAGAGTAAGGATATTGGTATGCCCTTCCCTTTTTGCCTTTAACAAGCCCAGCTGAATAAACTTATGAACATGATCATAGGCTTTGTTACCCCTTATTTTAATTATAACCGATTGTTTTATTGGCTGCTTGTATGCAATTATCGCAAGAGTTTCCTGTTCCGCTTTTGAAAATTCCGCCGAACCCGTTGCAAGTTTGTTTATTATACTATGATATTCTGGTTTTACATCGACTTTCCAAAGGTCATCCCTTTCAACAATTTCAAGCGCAGAATCATCTTTTGAATACCTTTCTTTAAGTTTTTCGATTGAATCTTTTATAACAAGTGAATTAAGGCTTGAAAGGGAAATCAATTCCTGCATCGAAAGAAACCGGCCCGAAATGAAAAAAATTGCCTCAATCAATTTTATATTTTCCCCCTCTTTTGACCAATCAATTTCCTCAATTGTTTTCTTCGTTAATTCCATCATTTCAAAAAGGAGCAGATGTTTTTAAAATTTGAGGGCATGAATTCCAGCATAAATTCGCCTAAACTTATCAACAACTTTCCAAAATAAACGTTTTTTAACTTTAGTCCCCTCCCAATTTAATGAAAAAAGGTGTTTCAATTCTTACCATAATATTAATATTAATTGCAGTTCTTTTTTTTATCCGGCTTGCAAACCCTGTTGAACTTGATGATTTAACCCCGGGAATTCCATGCGAAAGTGATTTGATTGAGAAAGCGAATATTTTATGGGTAATCCCTGATTTTGAAAATAATTCAATTGCACAAAACAAACCATGGTGTTCTGAAATTTTGGAGCTGAATAAAAAACTCGGCATACACGGGGTTAAACACTCTTACAATGAATTTAGAGAAAATATTACTCAGGCTGAAATACAAAGGGGCATGGAAATTTTCAAAGAGTGTTTTGGATTTTCCCCCACAATGTTTAAGCCCCCCCAACTCGCAATTTCTGATGAAGAGAAAAAATTGATAAAAGATTCTGGAATGGAGCTCATGATTGGGGGGAACCAGATTACACATAAAGTTTATCACTGCAACGATTCAGATATTATAAAAAACTGGATGGTTCGTATTTTTTAGGATTCAAATTAGTCGCTAAAAGTCCAAAATTTGTTTCCTATAAAGTTTACAACAAGGGTAAATCCGCTTGAAAGAATTTGGGATAAAATATAGTAAATTCCCATAATCTCAGTAAAGAACCACAGGAAGAAAAGATTAACCACTAATGCAATTCCTGCAATTATAAAAAATTTAATGCCTCTTTTTGCAAATTTATAATTCATACCTTCTTTAAAAGTCCATATTTTGTTAAAAATAAAATTTGAAAAAGTTGCAATCAAAAAAGCAAAAACTTCCGAGACAAGATAATAAATGTTAAGAGATTCAGTTAAAGTGTACAAATAAAAGAGATTTACAAAAATACCGGAAGCCCCAACAACTGAATATTTCAAAAATTCTTTAGATAAATTTTTTTTGTTCATTAAAATTTTAAAAAAGAGAGACTTAAAAAGTTGCCTGCGTTTGAGTATATAATGAAAATAAAAAACAAAAGCCTGATTTGTTTTTGGTCAGTTGCCTTTCTTTTTTTGATCTTAAAAATAATTGAAATGCAATTCAAGTTTAGCGATGGGTTCACATACATGTATATGGGAAAACTTATTCTTAACGGACTTACCCCTTACAGGGACTTCTTTTTTGCAAGCCCCCCTCTTCAGGTTTACATTATAGCTTTTTTTGAAATTTTTACCGGGAAAAATATTTTGCTTCTTAAGTTAATCCCCATTTTTGCATCAATAGGAGGTGCTTTTTTTATCTACAGCTTCGTAAAATCAAAATTTGATGAATGGCAGGGATTGGTCGCATCCATTCTTTTCCTGTTTAGTTTTTTGGTTCTTTTGACAACTGATTATTCAACCGGAATTAGTTTAACCCTGTTTTTTATTTTTGGTTCAATTTACTTTATTGAAAAAGACAAACCTTTTCTGGCGGGAATTTTTGCAAGTCTTGCATTGTTGACAAGGCTTTACGCCCCCTTCCCCGTGGCAGGAATTTTCCTGTATCTTTTAATTTACAAAAGAAAGTCTGCGTTAAAATTTCTACTGGGAACCCTTGCCCTCTTTATCCCGATAAGCATATTTTTTCAGATTATTTCAAACGGAGGGTATCTGGACCAGATTTTCCTTTTCAGACTAAATCTTATTTCAGGAATCGGGCTCTCAAAATGGAATATTGTTAAGTTTTTCATAATCGGGGATTTTATTTTGGTTTTGGGAAGTTTATTTTATTTTTTATTTGACAAAGAAAAGAAAAAACTTCTTCTTCCAGTGTTTGCAACTATTTTTTCTTTAATTTTATATCTTGTCTATTCAGATGTTTACTACCTTTATTTTGGGTTAATAATTGGATTTTTGGCAATT
The DNA here is from genome assembly GCA_018830845.1 of Nanobdellota archaeon. Classification (GTDB taxonomy): domain Archaea; phylum Nanobdellota; class Nanobdellia; order Pacearchaeales; family GW2011-AR1; genus GW2011-AR1. The sequence goes on along the minus strand of JAHJRS010000009.1, from coordinate 1,421 downwards.
TTCACCTCTAAATTCATTTTTAAATTCTCAAGTGAAAAAAACTTCAAAAAATTCCTTGTAATTTTCCTTGCACTTTTCATCCTTTTTAATTCCTCAATTTACATTGCAAATTATGCAAGTGCTTCAAATGTCCCCTTTTCTAATGAGATAACAAACTTTGTAAGAGAAAACTCAGAAATAAATGAAACAATTTATGGAAGTTTTGAGATAACACCCATGGTTGCAATCTTATCAGAAAGAAGTCTTGCGGGAAATATTGCAGACACAAATCCAAAAAATATAATAACTTCTGAATTTACAATGAAAGAAATAGAAGAAAAAATTTCAGGGGTACGGTTTATCATTGCAAAGGGCATTCAATTATATGACGGAACACTTACAGGATTTGATGCCTCAACTCCCATAGATTACATAAATCAAAATTGCATCCTTGCAAAAACTTACTCTGTTAAAAAGGACCTGAACGGGGCAAATATTGTTCTGGTTTATGACTGCAAAAAGCCTAATTTTTCATGAATTTATTTATAATCCACGTAAAGGGAATCATAAAAAAAGTTAAGTAAAACAAAATGTATGCAACCGTATAAAATTTAAAATTTGGGATAAAACCCATGCATGGCTCAAGAATACAATTATAATTTCTCTCAGGGTAAATAAAAGCAAGACTCACAAGAATTATTCCGTAAGCTAAACCGTAAGCCCATGCAAATTTTTCCTTTTTATTTATAAGAAAAACCGCAACCAAAGACAACAAAAGAGTCATAGAATGATTTGTAATTGTTCCAATTTTCAAAATTAAGTTCATTCCCCAGAAAGGATCCCCCCCTCCAAAAAGAGTCTTACCAAAGATTAAAAGATAGGCGGATTCAAGATTCCAGCTAAGAGAACCCAAAAATAAAAGGGCAAGTGTTCCAAGAACAATCTTTTGGTTTCTTAACAATATTCCTATTCCAATCACAATTGGTGCGTTGTTGCAAAGCCAGATTACTTCATGACCAAACCCATAATAAATTTTAAAGGAGATATTCAAAACCGCAAGAAGTATCAAAAACCATCCAATAAAATTCAGAAAATTCTCTCTTTCAAATTTCATAATCCGGGTAGGAGAATAGGGGATTTAAATTTTGTTAAATTAAGGCCTCACTTTTTTGGGACAAGCGCAGTTCCATAGTAATCCATTAAAACATCTTCTGTGTCTTTTGGATTTGGATAGCAATGCGGATGGCAATTTACAACAATCTCTGCATCTTCCGGAACTTTCTTCGATAATTCTTCCTTAGGATTAAGGGAATAAACATTCGGCGCACAAATCGGGACAAAATTATAATCCTCTTTTGATTTGTTTCTAATTTTTAAAAAAACCTCTTTAGGAACTTCAACCATCTTCTCCAAAGGAAATTTAGCCATGAATAAATTTAAAT
>JAHJRS010000093.1 GCA_018830845.1 Nanobdellota archaeon | reverse complement strand
GTGAAAAAAATATGGTTTCCGGTCTTGAATCCTGGGGATATGAGTTTGTTTATTCTGATTCAGGAAAGGACTTAAGAAAAATTTTGGGGCTCAAAAATCCAACAATAGAAGATTGCATGAGGGAAAAAAATATTCTTCTGGTTTACAGGGATAACCTGAAAAAAATAAGCAAATTTCTTTACAAACACCCCATAATCATAAAGGGAAAAGAGAATGTTGAAGAGAGAATCAATGACTTGGAGAAAGTGATAAACGAAAAAGAGAACCGCATCGAGGAATATATTTCTCTTGAGTTAGAGGGTAAAACTCCAAAAATGGAATTATTTTTTTCTGGGCAAATTAAAATAAGGGAAAATTCAGAACTTTTTGAAGATGTCTATCGAAAGGCACTTGAGGCCTTTGGATATGATTTTTTATACCACGGAAAATCAATAGAGAGTATTTTCAGAAAAAAGCAGGATGCAGATTAGTTTTTGTTCTCCTGGATTATAATAATCTTTATTAATTCGTTTGAATTTAAGTTGAAAATGAAGTGGTATTTTGTTCTTCCCTTGTTTTTCTTTTTTTCTTCTTCCTCAAAAAAATCCATTACCGGAAAAATGGACTTCCTCCAGATATGAATTTTACACAAAAAAGTCCCCCGAAGAAAAGAAACTATTTTTTGATTCCCAATATCCCTCATCATTTAATCTAGAGAAGGATGATTTTTTTTACAAGATGTTTGCTACAGGGCATTTACTAAATTGGGACGAAAAAAAGAAAAACTTTGGAGGAGGGCCAAGATGGTATGTTCAGGCGGCGTATGACTTTTACGGAGACGGAAAGCCCGATAAGGTTGCCTTTTTCAGAATTACAAATTACGACTTTGATAAAAATATTCCAGAAACCGAATCTTTTGCTCAGTTGGTCATCTCAGACGAAGACTGGGACGGTTTTCCGGATAAGGTTTTTTACGACGCTGATGAAAACGGGACGCTCGAAAAGGTTACAGAACTTCCAAAATCAGAAAACAGCAGCCTTGTCAAAAAAGTTTTGTTTAATGGGGAACAATAATCTTTATAATAAATACTCCCTATTTTAAAAAATGAAATTTCGTTACATTCTCCCTTTTTTACTTTTTGGGGTTAGTTTTGCCTTTCCTCAGGAAAAAGATACTGTTTTTAGATTTTTTGAACATGAAAAAAATGTTCTTTATGGGAAGATTTTAAAATCAAAGAAAAATGGTTCTCCTGATGTTTTGAAGGTATATTATGACATTCATCCCAAAAATGGAGTGGTTGATTTAAATGCGTATTTTTATATCACAAAATTTGATTCAGCAAACCTTAGCATGGAAATTGATTCAACTGCGTTCATGATAATGAAGGATTACAACGAGGACGGAAAAGCAAATTTAGTTCTTGGGGATGAAGACGGAAACGGAACTCTTGAAAAAATTTTATTTGAAAGTAAGCCTCAAATTAAGGGCAGAAAGGACACTTAACTCATCCAAAACAAACATTTTATATACTCTTTTTTATCAGTATTTTTGTAGGCTTGGTCGGGAAGTTAGCCCCTTTCCATATGCAAACGGGCTTTATGGCAGACGACGGGCAAAAAGTGAAAAGGTTTAAAGGAGAGTCTTTAAGCTTCTGTTGACGCTTTGTCCGCTTTGATCCTACATTTGTGAACCGGGCTAGAGGAGGGAACTCCAGCAACCCTAATCATTTGTTTGGGTGCTTAGTGGGTCGCAAAGAAGAGGAAGTTTAGAGGTTAAGCTTTTCTTTGAATTTTGAGCAATTTGCCTTGCCTACACCTAACATTAATTATTTAAATTTAAATTTACTCTCTAAATAAAGAGGATTAACTTTATGAATAAAAAGGCTCAGTTTTATTTTTTGGCAGTAGTGGTTATTGCTTCCATATATATCGCGTTTGCAACCATTGTAAACGGAATAAATTATAACCCTTTGTCAAGACTGGAGTATCAAAGCGAGGGAATAAAAATTGAAATTTCAAACCTTCTTGATTACCTTTCTTACGGGGGGTTTTCAGATGCAGAATCAAAAACAATCATTACAAATTTTTCAAATTCATATCTCAACGAGATTGGGGAGGATAAAGATATTCTTTTTGCATTTGGAAAATATCCATCGATGACCCTTGTCGGAAAGAGGCTTGAAGCAACGGAGGTCTCAGTTGATGTTGGAAATGGAAAAGAAAGTGTAAATGAATTGGGAGAGTTTGAAAAAGATTATGTTATGAGTTCAAGCAATTTAGCTCTTTATCTTGACAACACCCTCTACAATTTTACGTTTTATCCCGGCCAAAATATTTATTATCTGATTAAACATAGTTATAATAATCAAATATTCATAGTTAAAGGATAATGGAAAGCAAAAAAGGGGTGAGTGAGGTCGTAGGATATGTTCTCTTAATTACATTTGGGATTGTTCTGGCGGTCCTTGTTTATGGTTATCTCAGAACTTACATTCCATCCGAAGAAATAAGCTGTCCCGATGGAGTTTCACTTTTTGTTCAGGATTACAGCTGTGGTGCTAATTCCATAAATATTACAATAAAAAATAATGGGAAGTTTAATGTGGAAGGGTATTTTATTCACGCAACAAGGACTCCAGACCAGCCAATTGCAACACTTGATTTGTCAAAAAGTTTCAATCGCGTATTAAGTGATGATGGATTTAACACAACAGGGGTTGTTTATTTTCATATTGATACTTCAAGTTTAGTTCCTAATGAGGAAATTTTTCATTCTTTTGATTTGGACAGTGTCATATACTCTCTGGAGATAATCCCGGCAAGGTTTCAACAAAGTGAGAATTCACTTCGTTTTGTAAGCTGTGGAGAGGCAAGAATAAGAGAGGTTATTTCATGTGAAGGTTTTGGCTCAGAGGAAAGCTAAGGAGTAGGTAGAGATATTTCGTAATTAAAATTGGAAATTGGTGTGAAAATTGAATAAAATAGGATTAAGTGAGGTTGTGAGTACAGTTCTTTTAATTTTGCTTTCAGTTGCATTTGTCGGAGGTGTTTTTTTTACTGTAAGGACATATGTTGAAGAAAATATTGGAAGAGCATCATGCAATGAGGTTTTTGAAAAGTTTGTGCTTGAGTCCCGATATTCATGTTTTGATTCTTCTTCAAACTCTCTCGTGGTTTCAATTTCGAGGGAAAAAATAGCAATGGATTCACTTCTTGTTTCAGTTTCGTCAAAGGAGGATTCAAAAAATTTCTTTTTGGAAGATGAACCAAAAGAAATTGAAGGGGTGAGATATTACAGTTCAGAAATTCTTCTCGGATTGGATTTGTTTTTTGACAATGCAACCGCAGTTGCAAGCAACAGAATTGACAACCTTACTTTCCCGTTCACCGTGGGAGATGATGAAAATAGAATTCTCTTCGTTGAAGTCGTCAGAAAAGGGAGCACACACACAACAAACATCACCTATGGAGGAAAACTTTTTTCAATGCACTCTACTTATGATTTGGGTTATATTGGGAGCATGGAAGTCTGGTATATGGTTGATCCCCCTGTAGGGGAAAATGAAGTTATTGCAACTTTCAGCGACGCATCAAACATTGACATTATGGCAGGTGCAATTTCTTTTTCAGGAATAAATCAAACAAATCCATTTGGAAATTTTTCAAGTTCAACAGGTTCGGGAACTTTTGCTTCTCTCGGGATTACAACAACCATAAACAATTCTATAATCGTTGACTTTTTTGGGGCAAGGGACTTTATCAACGTGGGGGATTCACAAACTCAAAGGTTTTACAGCGATTTAGTGGGGGTAACCGGAATTTCAAGTACGCGTGAAACTCCAAATGCAACTCTTTATACAAACACCTGGTCCCTTTCTTCAAGTAGGCCTTGGGGGGCAATTATTTTTGAATTAAATCCCCATAGTGATTCCCAAATATTATTGGGAGACGAGGTTGCTGCACCGGCAAATGAATCCGGAAAAACCTATTGTGTGTCAGGTTTTTCAGCTAGTCCGACGGAAATAGAAATTGCACCAAAGATAAAGGGGTTCCAGTGCGGGGTTGTAGATTCAATTAAAAGCATCCAGGAGTGTGCAATCCTAAGATGTTAAACTTTAAAAATATCAAATTCGTTTATAAAAGATGATTAAAAAAAGGGGTCTCTCACCTGTGGTCGCGACAGTTCTTTTAATTGCCATAGTTGTTATAATAGCACTGATTGTATTTTTTTGGTTAAGGGGAACAATTCAGGAGGCTGTAACAAAATTTGACGGGACAAATATTCAGTTGGTATGCAATCAGGTTGCGTTTGATGCAGAGTATTCTGCAGGGCAGATTTTTCTTTCAAACACAGGAAATGTTCCAATTTATCAGTTTAAGGTGAGGCGTCAGGAAGCAAGCGGGGCATTCTCGACGGTTGCCGTGGGAGTGGATGATGATTTGTGGCCGGAAGGGGGCTTAAACCAGGGGGGAGTTTATTCCGGAGTTCTTGATTCAGGGAGTGCAACAAGGATGTTTGTAATTCCTGTTCTGCTTGGCAAGACCCAATCCGAGAAAAGAGAAACCTATACTTGTGATGACAGTTTTGCAAAGGAGATAACCATTTAAGATGAGTTATAAAAAAGGATTGAGCCAGGTAGTGAGCACGGTTCTTTTAATTTTGCTTTCAGTTGCATTTGTCGGAGGAATTTTTTACACAGTTAGAACTTATGTTGAAACAGGTATTGAAAGTTCAGATTCGTGTTCGAATATCATTGAGAAAGTGAATATAAACAGCGAATACACATGCTACGATTCATCTTCAAATTCAGTTGTTGTCTCTATCGCCCGAAGTGAAATTTCAATGGACTCACTTCTTGTTTCAATTTATTCAGATGAAGACGGAAACTCAAAGATTTTTTTCCTGTCAAATGAACAGGAGGAAATTGAGGGGGTGTCTAACTATGACTCTGGAGGGGCAGAGGTTTCAATGGTTTCTCTTCCGGGAAATGAATCCGGGAAAACTTACTGCGTTTCGGGTTTTCCAAGTGCTCCCACCAGAATAGAAGTTGCACCAAAGATAGGCGGAGTGCAGTGCAGCGTCGTTGATACGGTGGGTGAAATTAAAGGATGTGTAAATTTAGGATGTTAAGAAAAAACAAAAAAAAGGGGCAGATATGGATTGAGACGGTAACTTATACCTTAGTTGCTTTTGTTTTAATTGCACTTATTCTTGCATTTGTAAAACCTAAAATAGACCAGCTTCAGGACCAGGCACTAATAGAGCAATCATTTAAAATGTTAAATGGCATTGATTCAGTGGTAAATAGTGTCTATGACACAGGGATAGGAAACAAGAGGATGGTAGAACTTTCAATAAAAAAAGGGGC
>JAHJRS010000092.1 GCA_018830845.1 Nanobdellota archaeon | reverse complement strand
TAAATCTAGATCTTTATAATAATTTAGTTTTCAGAAAAGATATAATCAAATACCAAACCTCTGTATTGCACCAATACCAGAAAGCTTGTTAAATTGATCTCCTTCATCAGTTTCTGTCGAAACAGTTTCAATAGTTGTTCCCATCTGTTCAGCAATCATTTTTAATTCCTTGGCCTTGACTTTATCAAAATCTTTTGAGATTATTAAAACATCAACTGCACCAAACTGAAGAGCTTTTTTGACATCATCAAATTTGTAAGGAGTCATCTTTGGGTCTTTTCCAAGGCTGTTAAAAAACTTTTCAAGAAGTTTTTTTTCGTAAATTATTTCCTGATTTGCCAAAATATCCTGGCTTAATCCCACAAGTTCCTGAAGGCCAGACTCTGAAGTGTCTCCCTGGTCTTTTACTCCTATTACTTTTGTCCTAAGTTTTGTCGGAAGGTATTCTTCGTCGACAAACTCATTTTTTGTCGGAACCGGTCCCCCAATTAAAATGCCTTTAAGTTTAGATTCCTCATAAAACAAACTTTTCATTTCATCAGCAATTCTTTTGTAAAAATCTTTAGTAAGTCCCTCTGTAATTCTGTGAAACCTCTGGGAACTCTGGCCTCCTGCACGAACTTTTGAAGGAATGCCCGAAGTCATTTTTTGTAAAACTTCTATTCTTTTGCCAACAAGCTGTCCTATCGTCGCCTCTTTTCTGTCCATCACAAGAAGAGCATAAATTTCAGAAACTTCCGTCATTGACTCCAAAGGTTCAAGAACAAATTCCTTATCGCATCTATAAAGCCTGACTCCAACTTCTTCAGGAGGTTCAATTTCCCAGCTTTGAATATCCGACTGGCCCTCAACAGGACTCACCTCCCCCGCAAAAATAGCCATCCCTTTTTTGGGAGTCATTTTGTACTCTTTTAAAATTCTTACAATTTTGTCAAGTGAATCCGAAACATTCTTTCTGGTTGAAGTTGATTTAATGTTCTTTGCGGTTGATTTTTCCGCCTCAAGCTGACGCTGAACTGCGTTAACATCATACCCTGCGGGAATATAAACAGAAATTAGTTCAGTTGCCCTCCCCCTGTGGGATTTCATCTTTTCAATAAATTCTTCAAGTTCAGCTTTCGTAAGTTGTTGTAATGCCATATTAAAATAAGATGGAGGAGTGTTTTAAATTTTTGGGGTTAATCAAGAATATGCCTATTAAAGAGTTTTTCAACAAGGGTATCTGATAAATTTTTATCGGGCCTTTTTTCTTTCAGAACTTCTTCAACGAGCCTGTAATTTCTCCTATCTTTACAAGAAACAGATTCAGGAAAAAATTTGTCATTTGAAAAAACAGAGGAAAAAATTTCTTTAAGTTCATCCTTATTATTATCCCTCCTCCCAAGATTCAAAACTTCTAACCCATGAGGTAAAGGGTAATTTCCCTCAGCAGGATCCAAAATAAAGTAATTTCTTGTTTTTATGCCATGAATAAAATCATAAAATGAAGTATCAATTATTATACTCCCTTTGTAAGTCTTGACTTTGTAACCTGGAAACTTTGTTTCATTATAATAAAATCTTGCAACCCATTCCATTTAATTTTAAAATAAAGAGACTTTTTAAAAATTTATATAAATTCAACTTTGAATTCTTTTCCTGCTCTAAATGCTTTCGACCCAGAAACAGAAAGAAAATCTTCTTCATATTTCTTCAAAAATTTATAGTCAGGGGTTTCAATAACCCCCACAGGAGAACTCAAAGAAATTTTATTCTCATTTTTTTCCTTCCTAACATTTGAAATATTTTTTATTATAATCTCCCAACCTGAAAAATCTTTAACTTTTCCAAAAAGCGGCCACTTGCTCACGTGAATCGATTTGCCCTTTTCAAACTTTTTGAAATTTTCCTGATAAATTTCTTCAGTAATAAAAGGCATTATCGGAGCAATTAATTTTAAAATTGCCAAGAGGCTTTTGTAAAGAGAATACTGGGCTGAAAGTTTTTTGTCCCCTTTTCCTTGATAAACCCTTTTTTTTACAATTTCAAGATAGTTATCACAGAAGTCTCTCCAGAAAAATTTCTCAAATTCCTGTCTTGCAGTAGAATAATCATAATCCTCAAAAGATTTTGTAACTTCTTTTACAACAGAATTTAATTTTTTTAGGAACAAATCATCAAGCGATTCTAATTTTTTTGGTTTCTTTTTTCCATCATAATTTTTTAAATTCATAAAAACAAATCTGGATGCATTTAATAATTTTTTAACGAGTTTTTGTCCTGTAACTAAATCCTTTTCCCGATAATCAAGATCATAACCCAATTTTGAACCTGCTGCCCAAAATCTTAATGCATCTGCCCCATACTTTTCTAAAACATAACTTGGTTCTACAACATTTCCTTTTGACTTGCTCATTTTCTCTCCGTGAAGAGAGACTACTCCTGAAATTATAATTTCATTCCACGGAATTTTTCCCTCATGAAAGTAAGCTTTAACAATAGTATAAAATGCCCATGTTCTGATTATATCATGTGCATTTGGCCTAAGCGAAAAAGGAATTTTTACTTTCCCTCCAAACAAATCCGAAGCAATCTGAGGAGTAAGTGAGGAAGTTGCCCAGGTATCCAAAACCATTTTTTCAGGGGTCATTTCGGTTTTGCATTTTGGACAAAATTTTTTTGATTCAAGAGGATCAACCGGAAGTTCTTTTTCAGTTGGCATAACAATCTCTCCGCATTTCGCACACTCCCAAACAGGGATTGGAATTCCAAAATGCCTGTTACGTGAAATTGACCAATCCCACTCAAGACCCTCCACCCAATTGTCATATCTTTTTTTCATAAACTCAGGATACCACTTAACTTTTGAACCTTGCTTCAAAAATTCTTTTTTCTTGTCTATTATTTTAATAAACCATTGAGGAGAATCGACAAATTCAATCTCCGTTCCGCATTTATCATGAACATTCACTGAATGAGTAATTTCTTCCTGATTTTTTATCAGTCCTTTTTTATTTAACTCTTCAATAATTTTTTTTCTTGCTTCCTTAACCTTTAACCCCTCATATCCTGAGATCTTCACCCTTCCATTTTTTTCTATAACATTTTTTGGTTTCAGTTTATGCCTCCCTATTGCTTCAACATCATATTTATCCCCATAGGAACAAACCATCAAAGCACCCGTTCCCTTATCCATTTGCGCGGAATTATCCGCAATTATTGGAACTTTAAAATTAAAAAGAGGCACTAATGCTTTCTTTCCTGCAAGCTTGAGATATCTTTTGTCACGGGGATTTACAAAAATTGCAACACATGCGTAAAGAAGTTCAGGACGAGTTGTTGCAATAAGAAATTCTTTTCCTTCAACCTCGAATTTTAATGTTAAAAATTTTCCGAGCATCGCTTTATCTTCAAGCTCCGCCTGAGCAATTGAAGTTTGGCACTCAGGGCACCAAATCGTGGGATAGCTTTTTTTGTATATGTGCCCTTTATTATATAAATCAATGAAAGATTTTTGAGAGACTTTTTGAACCAGAGGGTCAATTGTGGAATAAATTTTTGAAAAGTCACAAGAAATCCCAAGACGCTTCCAGTCATTAACAAATAAAGGTCTTTCCTCTTTTAGAGTTTCAAGGCATAATTTAATGAATTCGGTCCGGGACATGTTGACACTTTTGACATTTTTCAATTTTTCAACCAATCTTTCCGTAGGGAGTCCATTGTCATCAGTTCCGAAAGGATAAAAAATATTCCCCCTGGACATTCTCATAAATCTCGCAATAAAATCCTGTTGAGAATAACTGAAGGCATGTCCAAGGTGAATTTTTCCTGAAAGGGTCGGAGGAGGCGTGTCTATTGAGAAAATTTCCTTAGAAGAAATGTTTTTCGTTTTGAAAATTTTCTCCTTTTCCCAGAATTCCTGCCACTTTTTTTCTCTTTTCAAAATTCCGAAATCTTCCATGACTCAAATAAAGGAATGGAATTTAAAAAATGTATGATTGGCATTTCACAAAACCTTTTTATACTTGTACGGATTTTATTTGTTCATGTCTGAAAGTACCGGATTTAGTCTGCCATCGGGATTTGGGGGATTAGTAAATTACAAAGAAGAGTATGCAAGTAAATTTATGCTAAAACCAACACACATTGTTGCTTTTATTATCCTTATAGTTGCATTGAGGATTGGAATTGGCTTTTTCTTAGGTTAAATGTTTGGTGGAATCAACCCGAAGCAAATGCAGGGCATGATGAAAAAGATGGGAATTGCCCAGGAAGAAGTTGATGCGAAAAAGGTCCTAATTGAAAAAAAGGACGGAGTAACAATTACTGTAAAAAATCCATCTGTTCTGAAAGTAAAAGTTCAGGGACAAACCAGCTTTCAAATTTCGGGGGAAATTGAAGAATCGGCAGGTGAAATTGAAGTTTCAGAAGAAGACATTAAAACCATTGTTGAAAAAACGGGATGCTCAGAAAAAGAAGCAAAAAAAACACTCGAAAAAACAAAAGATCTTGCTGAAGCAATATTAGAACTTTCTTCATGAGAATAGTTATAAAAAGGTTTGAGCCTTTCTAAAAAACTTCTCTGATGAAAGGATAAATTTGCGCAAAATCGATAATCGACGGATCAAATGAAAAAATGGAAGAAATTATTCAGGAAAAGATAAGCGCGGATCATTTACTTTATGTTAGTTTAAAATATACTAAAACTTGTGATGTTATCATGAATCTCCTCCTGCGATGGAGGAAAATGATAGAAACATGCATTTTTCATATTTTGAAGGATGCCCAAAAAAAAGGAAAGGTAAAAGACGTTTCCGAGAATGCAATAGGAAGAATAGATGAAATCAAAAAATTATTCAAAAAAGATCCAAACTCACTCAAAACTCTGGACTTTTTTATGATGCTTAGGAAAATAGAAAGCCTTAAAATTGAAAGAATCGGTGAATTTAGGAAGAATGTAAACTTGAAAGTTTTTTTCAGGGGAGAAGAAGTAAACATTAACCTTGAAAAATTAAAAGAATATGCAGAGATGCTTGAAAATTTCATTGAAATGACAAAAAAGAGACTATCCAAATGAAAAGAATGATTGTAATCACTTCTGGAAAGGGGGGGGTTGGAAAAACAACGACCGCAATAAACCTTGCCGCGGCAATAAATCATTTTAAAAAAGAAGT
>JAHJRS010000091.1 GCA_018830845.1 Nanobdellota archaeon | reverse complement strand
AAGGTCAATAACACTTACTTTGCCTGTTGAGTCAAGAATAGAAAACAGTTGCGACTCGTTTGTGAATTTTGGAAGCCTTACCTTAACAATAAGGGAGAAAGTAAGGGACGAGTGGTCTGAGTCAGGAGTGGGAATTAGCTCAACAAACAAATATCTCTTTTCCCCGAACCCCCTTGAAGGAAAGGAATTTTTTGTTTTCGCTAAAGAGTTTGAATTCCCTTTTAAAGTTTCAAATTTAATTTATGTTTTAAACTCACAAGAAACTTATTGCTTTCTTGGAGCACCAAATGAAGTCAGGCGTGAACTCTTAAATCTTAACGCTCCGAATTTTAAATTCAGCGACTGCCCGGCCTCTTCCACAAAAGTTTGTTTTGGAGGTGAAATGGGCTGTGAAATAAACGTTGATTACACCGGAAGAACAGTTCGAAAGGGGGGGAATACAATGCACTTTGCAACGGACTCTTTAATGTATGGGGCAATTTTTTCTGACAATATAAATTATGAGTGTGAAGTTTCAAGATTAATGAAAAGAACAAAAGAACTCTCAGGCCTTTATTATGAAAAATCCCTTTCTCTTTTAAATAATATTGGATGTGATTCCTCAGTTAGTTCGCTTCTTCTGGCATTTAATTCCGACCTTTCCGGATTCCAAAATTCACAGAATTTAAATTTTCTTGAAAGCCAGGCGGGCATGATAAACTCAATAAACAGGAATTCAGGGTGCAGACTATGGTAAAAAATATTTTGTTTGTTTGCAGGCACAATGTTTTCAGAAGCCAGATTGCTCAGGAGTTTTTTAAAAGATTAAACAAAAATAAAAATTACAAGGCAGAGAGTGCAGGACTTATTTCTTACAAAAAAGAGGATTATAAAAACAACAAAAATTACAAAATTGAAAAAAGTGAGGCAAAAAAATTAGGGTTAAGGTTTAACAAAAAGTCCAAGAGTTTGAATTCCTCGCTTTTGAAAAAAACGGACATTCTTGTGGTTGTTGCAAATGACATCCCTATTTCTATGTTTGACAATGAAGTTGCTTTCAGGGGAAAAATCGTTCTCTGGAAAATTCCGGACATAAGAAAAAAAGACAAAAACCCCCGCAAAGTAATTCGAAATTCAGTTCTTCTTATAGAAAAAAAAGTAAAAGAATTTGTAGGGGGGCTAAAATGAAATTTAAATCAGGACAGGTTAAAATTCAGCAGATGGCTTTCTTGATTATTGGTCTTACGATATTCTTTGTGTTTGTGGGGCTCTTTGTTTTAATGTTCACTTTATCAGGCCTTAGCCAGACTAGGTCAGAACTTGAAAGGGAGAGGGCAATTCTTCTCGTTTCACAACTTGCGGACTTTCCTGAATTTGCGTGCGGAAGCGCTTTTGGAACCGAGAAAATAAATTGCGTTGACTTTGACAAGGCTTTTGTCTTAAAGTCAAACATAAATGATTTTAAGGAAATCTTTGGGGTTGATGGAATACAGATAGTAAAAGTTTATCCTGAATCAAGTGTTGTTTGCACTTCTGGTTCATACCCGGACTGCGGCAGCCTGACAATTTTTGATGATGGAGGTCCCGGCGTTTACACTTCAACCTTTGTTTCACTTTGCAGAAAAGAGAGGGCAGGGGGATCTTTTTACAATAAATGTGAAATTGCAAGGTTGATGGTGAAATTCAAATGATGAGTAAAAAAGCGCAGTCAGAACTTGTAGGTTTTGGGATAATTGTAATTATAGTTTCAATACTTATACTTATTTTTATCTCCTTTTCAATAAGCAACTCAGGGGATGAGGTTGGAAACTATGAAACGGAGGACTTTATTCAGTCAGTTATTCAATACACCACAAGCTGTGCGAGGAACTCTGAAACTAATTACCTTCCTTACCTTGACCTTGTAAGGGCCTGTTCAAACAACGAGATGTGCTTTGACGGGAGTCGGGCCTGTGAAGTTTTAAATCAGACGTCCTACCTTATTGTTGACAACTCATGGGAGACAGGAGAGGACTATCCTGTGAAAGGGTATAACTTTAAGACCTCTTATCAGGGGGTTGATTTGGTTACTCTTTCAAAAGGGAGTGTGACAAGTCAAAATAAAGGTTCAATTCAGGTATTTTCTGAGAGTCTTCAGGTCGTTTTCACCGCTTATTATTAACTCCGGAATAATTAACATAAATTTATGTGTATAAATATCCGTAAGATTTATATAGTTTATATATATAAGATGTTTATATTAAATATATAAAACAATAAAGATGGTTCAAGCAATGATTGAAATCTCTGATGAAGCAAATCAAATCTTAAACATAGTCAAAGCTAGGTATAATTTAAAGACTAAAAGTGAAGCTATTGCAAAAATAGTCATTGAATGCGGTGCTAATATTATAGAGCCGGAATTAAGACCCGAATATTTAGAGAAATTAAGAAAAATTGAGGAGGAAGGCTATGGTAAAACCCTTAATTCTATAGAGCAGTTAAGAAAAAGTATAGAAAAGAGGTAAAATGCCAAGAGATTACAAAACAAGCAAAGAATTTGATAGAATTCTTAATAAACTCCAAAGAAAAGATAAGCAACTTTATGAAAATCTTCTAAACAAAATGAATGAAGTTTTGAACATCACAGACATAGAACATTATAAAAATTTAAGATATAATATGAAAGAATTTAAACGAGTTCATATTGGGCATTTTGTTTTAGTATTCAAATTTGACAAAATAAATAATCTTATTTTATTTTCGGATTTTGATCATCATGATAAGATTTACAGGAATTAGTTTCTTTCAACAAGGGGGAAACCGACGACCCTCTTATTAGAGAGATTGCCCGCCCGCTTTTTGTTTCTTTTTTCCTCGCAGGATTGGAAAAAAGAAACGGGGTTCCGTCTTAATAAAAAATTCTTTCTTGATTTTTATTTTATCTTTACAAGCTTTCCATAAATGATTTGAAAGTGAAAGTCCAGATTTTCTTTTTCTATCTGTAAAATAAGCAAGAATTACATTTATTCCATCTTCAGATAAATCATTAATTATTGGAACAAAATCTGTGTCGGAAGTTAAAACAATTACATCGGAAATTCCTTCTTTCTTTGGAATTCTTGATAAATCAATTGTTAAAAGAGTATCTACTCCTTTTTGTTGATAAGTATGGTCTATTTTTTGGCACCTTCCTTCTCTAACAATAATTCCAACTTCTTTTAACTTCGCAATAAATTTATCATAACTTGCTTTTCTTTTATTTTCTTCTTTTGTTGGAGTTGAATCTTGATAAGGCGGAGCAGTGTAAAAATAAATCTTTTTGCATTCTAATTTTTTGGATTTTGCAAGGTTTTTTGCAAAAACCTCCATTTTGTATTTTAGAGGTTTTCCATTTCCAAAGAATTTAGAAATAAAAGAAAGATAACCGGCATCAATAAATACAATTGCAGACTTCATTCTAAAAAAACATCAGGCAACCCGTAAGGATCACCTGGGATTATGTTAATATAACAAAAGAGGGGGAATTTATAATGTTTTCGGTCAGTTGGATTTACTAATTAGTTCCCAGAAGATTCATATTTTTTCAAAGACTTCCTTAGATTTGCCAGATAAAAGATTATTGTCAAAGGAGATACTATCGCGATTACGACAACGTCGATAGTTTTTGTCAAATTCTTTTTATGAAGATTTATTGACAATATTAAAATGAATAACCAATAAATTCCAACAAACAGATAAAAAATTGATTTGAAAATATATTGGGCACTTGAAAGTCTGTTTTCTTTTAATGGTTCAAATTTTAAGGTGAACTATTACTTCATCCACAACAATTATGGGTTTGTGGCGTGTTCTTCCTTTAACTTCAACTTCCTTTATCTCTATAAAGCCCATTCTCTCCAAAAGTTTAATGTCATCAAACACCGCCTTAAACGGCCGTTTAAGAATTTTTGCAACTTCATAAATTGAGCCGGGTTCTTTGTATTTTATTGCGTCTAAAAGCCGCGCCTTTTCTTTTGAAAGAATTTTTCTCAACGCTGAGAGACCGTCAAAATCATACTCTTCTTTTCCTTTAAGAAAAATAAAGTTTCCTGAAGTTTCTTTTATTGTTACCTCTCTTACCTTTGTTTTAGTCATTTTATCTTAATTCCTTAATATATGTTATTTTCGAATATATATAAAATTTACCCTTTTTGCAGATAGCGTAAAACTTGTAACTTTAAAAAAAAGACAACGGAACCTTTATAAGTAAAACCCCCAAAACAGGGGGTTTAGAGGGTAAAACCGAAAGTTTTGCTACAAAGTTTTTTAAAGAAAAATCCGCTTGTTCTATTACACTCAATTGAGGGTGGTCTTATAGGGAATAAGCCAAAACGTTTGCAAAACACGAACGTACGGAATAACACTCTATAAGTTTGGCTAAAAAAGTTCCCCTATAGCTTTTTTAGTAAAAAACTTCGGAAGCTGCCTTAGGTGGTTTCGGGGATGGAGGAAACTCCTGAACCACTAGAGAAGTAGAAAGGAGGATAAAAATAAAAAAAATGAAATTAAATTTCAAAAAAATTTCAGCAGTTCTTGGTGCAATTGTAATGACAGGTGCTACTTTAGGATTCGCTGCTGCAGCTAGTTACCCGGCTCCATTTGTACAAAGTGGAAGTCCAAGCGTAGCAATCGTTTATGGTACTGGCGCAGGAGTTTCTTCACTTGATATGGTTCAAGCTGGAAACATTCAGTCTTCATTGGCTGGATATGTTACTGGCGGCACCCCTACTGGTGGAGAATCATATAAGTTCGAGAAGACATCAACTAAGTTCCATTTAGGAGACACTTATCAAACAATTATCACTAATCTAGGTGATGATCAACTTCCAGTTTTATTGGGAGATGGTAAATACATGGATAATGATAATGATGAAATCGATTACACTCAAAAAGTGGTAATAGGTGCTCATCAATTAACAATGTTCGATGATGATAACTACATGGAAGACAGCCCAACTGTAGGATTTAAAATTTCTTCAGGAACGGATGTTCTTACGTATCAAATAGATTTTAGTGATACTCTTGATATAAGTGACATGCCTACAACTAACTTGCCTATGATGGGTAAAACCTATTATGTGTTATCAAATACTTCAACAACATTAACCTTGTTGGATTCTGCAGCATCACAAACGTTGAATGCAGGAGATATTGTTACTTTAGATGTTGATGGTGTTTCTTACACCATTACTGCAAGTATATTTGATACTGCAAACAGCAAAGTTAAGCTCGAAGTCAATGGTGAAACTACAAACCTTTTAGGTGCTGGTGAAACTCAGAGACTTTCTGATGGAGCCTACGTGGGAATTAAGGAAGTAATTGTACAAAATTTCCAAGGTGGAGTAAATCAAGTTGAATTTAGTATTGGTAAAGGTAAATTAGTTCTTACTGATGGTGGGTCTACAGAAGTTAAAATAAATGATGTGGCCGTTTCAGGCTTAACATCTGATTTTCAAATAACTACTGCACCAACTATCTCAAGAATCAATGTTACTTGGAATACTGATGAGGACTTGTATATAACGGAAAATAGCTCTATAGAAATGCCCGGGTTTGGAATCTTAAAACTTTCTTATGGAGGATTAACTTATCCTACTACAGAAGTTATAGAGGTTCAGCAAGGAGGTACAACTTATGCTGTGCTTAATGATTTTCCATTAAACGATGGAGAAGCAGATATTAATTTCCTATACGGAGATAGTACTTCTTTCACAGGACTTGGAAAAGATGCTTCCAATAGGTTGTTAACTGATGCAAACAGTGATGGAAACATTACTTTCAACGATTCAAGTCATGACGACTATTTTATAGTTTCATGGACGGATACGAGAGATGCAGAATCTTATTTAATGAGATTCACCAATATTGCAAATGATGGAACTTACAATAGAACAGACCTTCAATACTATAAAGATGGTGCATGGGTAAACAAAAAAGAAGGAATGAAAACAGGAGATACAGTTCAAATCAACAATGTTGATTTAACTATTGGTAGAGTAAGTACATCTCTTGGTGGAAATAGTAAAACAGTTGATGTTTGGAATTCAAGTGTAAATACTGCAACTTCAATTCAAAGCTTTAATACACTTTACTCAGCAGAAGGTTTGACTGTTTACTTACCTTGGCAAAATAGTACTGCTGTAAATAATACAAATACGACTGTTTTAACAGCTACAACTGCGTGTGCACTTATACCTGCAAGATTGGGTCAAGTTTACACTGGAACTATGTACTATAACAATTCTGCAACTGTTGCAGGAGAAGCAAGTACTGCAGCTTGTGCAACTACCTTCCCTTTAATGATGGTAGAAGAAGACAGAAGTGGAAACAAATATGCAGGAGATGATTTTAATGTTACTATTGGTTGGGATACTTCAACAACTAAAGAAGTTGAAGTAAGCGATTTGGTCGGTGAAGAAGCAACTTTAGCTGAAATTGGAGATACAGATGTATGGAGAAGTTTCATGTATTCTGCTCTTGCAACAGAATTCTTGTGGAGTAAACCGGACTCTGGACAAAATTCAATTGTGATAAATTATCATGGTGATGAAGTTGCCGCAAATGCATATATTACATCTCCAGATACGACAATTGGAGGAACATTAGGAAATGTTCTTGTAATGGACAGTGAAGTTTCAAGCGTATCTGATAAGAACCTTGTGATTGTTGGTGGTAGTTGTATTAACTCAGCTGCTGCTACTGCATTAGGAGTTTCAGAACACACTTGTGGTGCTGCTTTCACAGCGGCAACAGGAGTAGGTGCTGGACAATTCTTAATTAAGGGTGTTGCTGACGCTTTCACTACTGGCAAACTAGCTTTAGTTGTTGCTGGTTACGAAGCTGATGACACAACAAACGCTGCAACTTACTTAGTAAACCAACCTGTTGATACTTCAAAAGAGTACAAAGGAACTTCTGGTACTAGTGCTGAACTAATTGTAGAATAAGCAAACCAATTTTTTATTTTTCTTTTTTTTTCTTT
>JAHJRS010000090.1 GCA_018830845.1 Nanobdellota archaeon | reverse complement strand
AAGATTTTGAAATTCCTCATTTGAAAGACAAACCAAATGTTGCCATTGTTATCCTTGGAGGGACAATTTCGGCTAGGCTAAATCCAGGAAAAGGAGGGGTTGATTTTGTTGAAAAGCCAAATGACCTTTTCAAATATTACCCTGAAATTTTTGAAGAAGTGAACATCTCAAAAGTTGAAGTTCCTTTTATGAAGGGTTCTGAAAATATGGACTATAAAGACTGGCAGAAAATTGCAAAGGTTGTCTGCGAACTTGTTAATGATTCAAATCTCTCGGGAGTGATTGTTGCTCAGGGAACGGATACTCTTCATTATACTTCTTCGGCATTAAGCTTCTTTTTAAGGAATTTGGGAAAACCTGTAGTTATTACTTTTTCACAAAGAAGTATTGATAGGGGGAGTTCAGATGCAATGCTTAATTTAATATCTTCTGCAAAAATTGCCACTTCAAACTTTTCCGGGGTTGCAGTTGTCGGGCACGCTGATACTAATGATGAATTTTGTTATGCAATTCGCGGAACGAAGGTTAGAAAAATGCACTCCTCAAGAAGAGATGCCTTCAGGCCAATAAATTCAGAACCTCTTTTTAGAATTTACCCTCAAAAACTGGAAAAAATTTCAGAGTGTAAAAAAAGGGACAATGGGAAAAAGTGTGTTGTTGATTCGAAGTTTGAGGAGAAAGTTGCACTTTTGAAGTTTTATCCAGGGGAAGACCCTGCAATTCTTGATTACTACTTTGAAAAAGGATATAAGGGAATTGTGATTGAAGTGCTTGGTCTGGGTCACGTTGCAACAAGCGGTGCGCGATTAAGTTGGATAAAAAAATTAAAGGAAGTTCAGAAAAAAGGTATGGTTATTTGTGCCGCACCACAGACAATTTATGGAAGACTTGACCCCTTGGTTTATGTTACCGGAAGAGAACTTCTTGAAATAGGGATAATCTATCTTGAAGATATGCTTGCTGAAACCGCCTTTGTGAAACTTGGATGGGTTCTTGGACACAAAGAATGGGCTTCAAAGGAAAAAGTGAAAGAAAAAATGCTTGAAAATTTTGAGGGCGAGATTAATAAAAGATTGGTTGAATAACAGAAATATATTAATATTCTTTTTTCCTTGGATTTTTTATGAATAAACCAGTGTTTCCAAAAACTAGTTTGGAAGATTATTTCAAATACCGTGAGGCTTCTTTTATCAATTTGTCCTATATGATGAAAAGAGGTGAAAAACCACAAGAGATAAAAAAAGTATTGGATAGAGTTTACGAGTTGTATAGAAAATATTTTTTTCCTGAAGACTTTTACATGTTTGATAATATGAGCAAGTTAGAATCATTTTTATTAAAATCCACTTTTTTTTCGAAAGATTTGATTCAGGAAGCAATTCTCCACGAAAAAGAGCATGTTGAAATGGCTAATAATTTGGGATATAAAGTAAAAGGTTATTCAGCGATACTTTTATTTGACTATAAAAAGAACAACCCCTCTTTTGCCTTGCAGGTGCGTCTGGATTCAGAAAAAGAAATTATTTACGAAGATTTTAAGAGGATGTGTTTAGCCCCAAAGAATCCAAGTCCTATTGATTTGGCATTTATTTGAAATTATTTAATTTTTCTTTCAACTTTTGAAATCAGCTTTTTTATATCCTGAATTTCCCTTTCCGACTTACGATTCACCGCGTAGTCATACTCGGCCCTTTGGCGGTCTTTTTCATTTGTTCTGTTCTGGCTCATAAGAATTATTGGCGCCTGAATTGCGGCAAGGCAGGATAAAGCCAGATTAAGAAGGATAAATGGGTAGGGATCCCATGATTGGTTTAAGAGCCAGATACCATTAATTATTATCCATATAATTAAGAATAGCATAAATCCAATGATAAACCCCCAGCTACCCGCAATTTTTGTTAGTCTGTCTGCTGCTTTTTGACCTTTTGTTGCAGGTAGAGAAGCAGGATGGTAAATTACTGCGGAAACTTTTTTTTGCACTTCTTTTTTTGGCATATCCTTCTTTAGGTAAAATGGGTTATAAATTTTTTGTTTTAAATCTGACCGCCAAATTAATAAACTTGGCCCCTTTTTTTTGTTTATGACACTTGACTATAAAGAATTGGGTTTTAAGGCAGGTCTTGAAATACATCAGCAACTGGATACTCATAAGCTTTTTTGTGATTGCCCTTCAGTTTTAAGAACAGATGAACCCCTTTCTGTTGTGAAAAGAAAAATTCATGTTGTTGCCGGGGAGTCCGGAGAAGTTGACACTGCTGCAAAATTTCAGCACGGACTTGGAAAAGAATACCACTATGAAACTTATGACACAACCTGCCTTGTGGAAATTGACGAAGAACCTCCCCATAAAATTAACTCCGAGGCTTTGAAAATTGCCGTGGAAATTTCGGTTTTGTTTAATTGCAAAATTTTTCCAATTTCACAGGTTATGAGAAAGACTATTATTAATGGTTCAAACACCTCCGGATTTCAAAGAACGGTTTTAATTGCTCATGATGGGTTTATAGAAACATCTTTTGGGAAGGTGGGGATTGATTCAATTTATCTGGAAGAAGATTCAGCAAGACCCGTTAGGGAGAGCGAAAAAAATATTGTTTACCGTCTTGACAGGTTGGGAATACCTCTTGTGGAAATTTCAACGAAGCCGGATTTGAAATCTCCCGAACAGGTTAAGGAAGCCGCACTCAAAATTGGGGAAGTGTTGAGAAGCACAAAGGTTAGGAGAGGTATAGGAACCATAAGGCAGGACCTTAATATTTCAATTAAGGGGGGAAACAGGGTTGAAGTCAAGGGTTTTCAGGATCCAAAAATCATGGAGAAATGTGTGACAACAGAAATAGAAAGGCAAAAAAGTTTTTTAGATAAAGGAAAAGCAAATCCAAGCGAGGTAAGAAATTGCCTTCCCGACGGCACAACCAAATTTTTAAGGCCGATTCCTGGCGCTGCAAGAATGTACCCTGAAACTGATTTGCCTCTTTTGAGAATTTCAAGAGTTTTTATTAATGAAATTAAAAAAAATCTTCCGAAGTTAAAGGGTGAAATTGAAGCGGAGCTTAAAAAGCAAGGTCTAAGCGAAGAAATTATAAAATCAATTCTGAAAAACCAAAAACTTGAGGGGTATAAAGAGCTGTATAACATAAGCGGAAATTCAAAATTAATTTCAAAGCTTCTTGTCACTTTTCCAAAAGAGTTTGCAAAAAAAGAAAGAAAGAGTATTGATGAAATAGGAAAGGTTCTTTCCCGGGATGTTATGATTTTTGTTTTAGAATCAGTCTATAAAGAAAAAATTCAGGAAAAAGATGTGAAGCATGTTTTGGAAAAAATTATTTCCGGAGTTCCGGTCAAGGAAGCGATAAAACTTAACAAGAAAGACTTTGCAGATGTTGAAGAAAAGATTATGAAAATCGTGAAAGATAAACCTGGTTTATCTCCAAATGCTTATATGGGGCTGGTAATGAAGGAATTTAAGGGGCAAATCGGCGGTGAAGAAGCAATGAAAATAATTTTGAAATTTATAAAGTAAAATTATTTTAATAGGGAATCGACCCTTACGTTCATTTTGAAATCAAAATGCCGGATGAATTTTATAAAGAAGTTTGTGAAATGATGTTACTTTTCTATAAAAGTAACACAGGAAAAAGTTTATAAAGTTCTGATTTCTTGATTTTCTATGACTAAAGAAATCGAAGTAAAGAGTAAATATGTTTTGCCTTCTACTGGTTACTATGAATTTTCTGCAAATGGAGTTCCAAAATACAGGTTGCTTGAAAAAATGACCCCTTCAATGACTCAAGATGAGCTTGCTGAATTATATGAAGTTGAAAAAAAGAAAGGAAATCCTCTTCCTTTGAATTCTATTCAAATGTTTGAAATTATGGAAGATGCTGTTAAATCAGGAGATAAAAATTTAATGAACCATATTCAAAAAGGGCTTCAAATGTGGCCAAATACTCTTTCAAGAGTTATTTACAATCCTAAAGGAGAAGATGAAGTAATTCACTGGTATGGAACAAGTGATGAAGAGAAAATGAAGGGACATCTTGTTGGAAAAGATGGATTTATAAAAAATATTAATAATCCAAATGCTCTTGAATTTCTTTTAGGGACAAGTGATATTAAAAGGATAAATGGAGTAACTAATTCAATTAACAAGACTCCTATGTATTTTTGGAGATTTAATTCAAAACCTAATGAAAGAACTGAACGGGTTGTTGGGTTCGACGCGGGCGGTGGCAGGCTTTACCTCGACGCGGACAGGTGTCTATCTGGCGAGATTCCCGCTTTCCTGGTAGAGTTTCTTAAATAGGTTCTGAAGTATTGCTCGCTGGAAGAGATGGTGTTAAAATCTTTTTTCGCGAGAGCGACGAAAATTTTTTAAAAGGTTAGCCAGAAATCCATTTGCTTTAGCTGATGGATGAATGGCGTTTGATAAAAAACATTTTTCTATTTT
>JAHJRS010000089.1 GCA_018830845.1 Nanobdellota archaeon | reverse complement strand
CAAATTCCCTCACGCCAAGCTGAGTCAATTCTCCAAGAGTTTTGCTTCTGAATGTTTGCTCTTTTTTCTTTGATTCTATTATTTCATCTTCTTCTGCCATTTTCAATTAAATGTATAATTTCCCCCATATTTTTCTTTGAATTCTTTTTCTAAGTCAGGGTCAATTGAGATTGTCCAATCATTATAATTCCAGTTCACATTATAATAAAAAGAATGTGTTTTGTTAATTTTATTTATATTAAATGCTTTAGCAATATTATTAAATAATTCTCCGTCTTTTATGATTAGAGCGTGCTTATGTCCCCAGATTATTATTTTGTTTTCACTTTGCAAGCTCTTACCTAAAGTTTTTTCCAAGTGCGCTCCAAATTCTCTTTCGCTTTTTGTTTTGTCCATATGTATCATTTTATTTCCTCTTACCCGTCCTTCTTGGCCTTATAAGTCCGACTCTTCGTCCTGGAGGAGCATTTCTCTTTGCAATCTTGCTCTTAGGGTTCTTTCCTCTACCTGAACCAAAGGGATGGTCAACTGCATTCATCTTAAGAGCCGAGGTTCTTGGCCAAAGTTTGCTTTTAGTTTTTTTGATATGAAACATTTTCCCTGCCTTAATAATAGGTTTTTCTTTTCGTCCATCCCCCGCAATTATTCCTATAATGGCTCTTGATTCAGGATTAAATTTTTTTTCTTTTTTTGAAGGCATATAAATTGTAACTTCCTTTTCTGAAATTCCTGAAACAATTCCGCAGGTTCCACCGCTTTTTATGTATTTTCCGCCGTCACCAGGTCTTGATTCGATACAATAAACCTTCGTCTTCACGGGAATATTTTTTAGTTTTAAAATGTTGCCTTCTTTTATCTCTTTTCCAAAAAGGATTTTTTCCCCTTCAATCATATTTTTAAAAGCAGGGATATAAAAAATTTCCTTGCCGGATTTTATTTTTGCAAGAGGGCATGTGTGAGCTCCCGAGTCAACAAGCTTTAATATTCTTCCTTCATCTTCAAGTTTCCTTGGAAATTTAAGTTTGTACTTGAAAACCGTTTTGTTCACTCTGTAAGTTGAGCTTCCTTTTCCTCGTGCCTGTTGAATTATTCTTTTTCCCATTTTTACATTAATCCCAGAGTTGTTGCGACGTCAATAGCCAAAACATCTCCTTTTAATTTTACATAAACATATTTTTTATTATTTCTAATGAGTGTCCTTATTTTTCCAATTTTAACTCCAAACAAACTTTCAATTTCATTTTTTAAATCATTTTTTTCAACTTTCATAGGAGCCTGAAACACCAAGGTATTGTCTTTTTCTATCATCATAACAGCTTTTTCAGTCATAATTGGTTTTAAGGCCGTTCCTTTCATCTTTTTCTCCTCGGGTTTTTCTTTGTTTTTCATTTTTTAGTTTCTTTTTTGGGTTTAGTTTTTGATATTTTTTCAATGAGAATCTTTTCTTTTTTTCCTGAAAATCTTTCTTTGAGGTCAAGGATTGCTTTTTCAGTATAAACTGTAAGCCTTCCGGGTTCCCCTTTTGCAAGGTGATTTACTGAAAGTTCTTTTACATTAATAGTGTCAAAAGCAGTTGTTTTTATTTTTTCCCCGTTTCCAAGAACCAAAAGGAGCCCTAGGTTGCTCTTATATTTTCTTCCTCTTATTTTTCCTCTTCCTTTTCTTATCTCCTTTTTTTGTATTGCAATTGAGTAAAGTTTTGTTCCAAGAACGGCTTTTAAGGTTTCAAGAAGTTTTTTTGTTTTTAATTCAATAATCTTTGAGTCCACTAAAAATGGAAGTTCAATTTTAATTTCTCCTTTAAGTGTGCTGTATCTTTTTGTCAAATATTTCTGAGAGGCTGTTGCGCTAATTGCAGAAAGTGTTGCAAGTTTTAGTTCTTTTTTATTTATTTTGCCTTCGGTAACCATTGAAATAGCTTTTGGAGGGTGTGCTCTTCTTCCACCTCTCGCGCTTGGAACCGTTGCCCCGACCCAATCAAATTGTGAACCTTTTCTTGACCTTTGCATTCTGGGTATTCGACTCATTCCTCTTCCATACTGGCTCTTCCAGACATGCCTGTGATGTTTTAGCTTCCCACTGGCTGAGTGTTGGTTTCCTGCAACAGGGCTTGGCCCGTATGGTTGTTTTCTTTTCATTAATTCAGAAATTTTTTTAATAAGGTCGACTCTTATTGCTTCCTTAAAAAAGTCAGGAATTTCGATTTGTTTGACCTTCTTTCCATCAACGCCAAATAAATTTGCTTTCATTCAAAATAACCCCCGTATATTTTTTGGATTAATGAAAATCTTTGATTTGCTTTCATCTTAATTCTATCAATTCAAACTCCTTTTTCTTTCTTTTTTTAGTTTCTCTTATTGCCCTTGTCAGAAGTAGTTGTCTTTTTACAGGTCCCTGAACTGAGCCCTTTACAAGGATGTAATCAGTGTGGACATTCCCATAATTTTTAAGGTTCTT
>JAHJRS010000088.1 GCA_018830845.1 Nanobdellota archaeon | reverse complement strand
TCCCACCCTCGCTATTTTTTTGTTCTGGGAAGGATTTGAACCTTCTAGATATAAATAAAATTATAAAGTTACCTTATATAACTAAATTTATGGTTTATTGGTATAAAGATAATAAGACTTTCATAAATAAAACCCAAAATTTACTCGATAAATTAGATGAAAAAGGGTTATTGAGCAAGGATACTCTTATAATTGCATTAGATAAATCGGTAAGACCTCTTGCTTATACCTTAAAAAAATTGTCGGATTTGGAGGGAAAAGAAACCCCAAGTATTAAATTTTTTAATTATAGTTCTCATAAATATGAGGGTAAGGAAGAGTTAGATCAAATTTATAATCACTGGAAGGATAAGATTAATTCATTTGATTTTTCCAAATATAAAAATATTATCTTAATGGATGAAGGTTATTATTCAGGTAAAACATTAGATAATGCAAAGTTTTTCTTAAAAAAGTATGTTCCCGGAATAAAAAATCAACCAATTTATTTTGCTGTTTTAGGGATTGAAAATTCTCCTCCATCTAATGAAGGGAGTTTAATTTTTGTTGATAAAAATGTTCACATTTATCCAGCCGACGAGAAGGAGAGCGGAGTAATTGATAAGTGGATACCCAAATTTAATTTTAAAGAAAAGTTTACTGAATCTGAAATGTATAAGAAGTATGGTTCTGAATATTCTTTTAAAGAATCAAGAAGGAATACCGATTCAGAGAAGTTAAAATTATTTGGTCTACCCAAAAAGAATATCAAATACAAAGAATTCATCCAAAACAGAACCGAGCTCCGTTCAGACATAATAAAATATGTTAAAAAAAAACAAACTACAAAAGAGAAAACTGGTTCACTCGAAAAAAAACTCCTTGGGGTGGCTTCACTCGGAGGCTTCATCTTCAGCCTATTTTTTCTCTCAAACAATATAACTGGAAACGCTATAGGAAATCTTGATTCAGTGTCAAACAATGCTGCAGGAATTTTAATTTTTATGGCTTCCTTTTTACTTGGATTTTTAGCTTTGAAGAAATAAAATAGCCCCCGCAAGAAAAACGTAGTCATTCTCCCCGATATCCACATCTTTTTTAAACCAATAAGATATATATTGGTATGGCACTAATAGAGCAAATTTTATTCCCAAATACCTTCGGAATGGAATTGGTTTACTCATTTGTAATTATTTTTTGCAGCCTGATTGTTTACTTTAGCACAAAAAAAATGTATGACATAAGCAAGCACCCGGGAATAAGGTACTTTAGGATTTCATTTTTGTTTTTTGCACTTGCATATTTTTTCAAATCCTTCATTAGTTTCCTTTTGGTTTTTTCAGGATTCAGAGGGCTTATAGAATTCTTGTCGGTTTTTCCTGGAGTGACTACAGTATTTTTATTTATGTACACAAGTACAATGGCTATTTTTTACCTTCTTTACAGCATAGTGTGGAAGAAAACGGCAGGGGAAAAATTCCTTATACCGCTCGTTCACGCTTTAGTTCTTGTAATTTCTTTTGGAAGCCTTTTGATAAGGTCGGCCTGGGTTATAATACTCCTGCAGATTTTGCTCTTCTCATTCATTGCAATTTACAATTATGCTTCATACAGAAAGCTTTCCCAAAAAAAGAAAACAGGTTCAATTCATGTAATATATCTCTTCCTGTTCTTGTTCTGGATGCTGAACCTCTCAGACATCTTGATTGCAAATTTTAGTCCTTTTTTTGAATTCTTAATTTCACTTGTTTCAATTGGGATTTTCTTAATTATTTTATACAAAGTTACAAAAAACGTGGGCTTAAATTAAAATGGTAAAGCGTGACAAACTTGAAATCATAAAAGATATTTTGAAAATTATAAAAGAAAACCATGGGCACATGAAAATGACGCCCCTGCTTAGAAAGTCAAATCTTTCTTCAAAAAGATTTGCAGATTACAAAACAGACCTCTTAGATCGTGAAATGATTTTTGAAACTGAAGACAAAAAAAAGGGCCGCCAGATACTCATAACTCCTAAGGGAATGGAATTTCTTGAAAAATACAGGGCAATAGTGCACTTTGTTGAAGAGTTTGATTTGTAAATTATGCCCTCAAATTCACATATTCTTTTAAACTAAAAACTCCAAAAGAGACAATGGAAAAACAAAACGAGAAAAATTTAATTCACATACTTCCATTTAAGGTTATTGAAGCAAATTATTACAACAAAGTTTTGAGAGGCTCAAACCAGGTTGCCGGTCCAGGTCACAGTTCGTGGATAACAGGAATTCTCCCTTATGCAAATTTTAAAGTTGAGGGGGAGAGAATTAATGAAATAAAAGAAATAGAATTTTATGGAGAGATTTCAGGAATAAAAAGGGGGACTCGCATCCTTGCACACATTCATGGTTATGACCTGAAAGAAGATGATGTGCGTGTCAAAAGAGATTTTAAGGAAAAAGAGATTGTTTCTAAAATAGAAAAATTGGGTTTTGACGGGAAGGTTCTTGCAATCTTCAATGGGCTTGAGGAATGTCTCTTCAAATAATTTCCTTAGCATTTCACAATATTTATAAGTCCAACTATTAATTTTAATTTATTAGTTGCTTGGGTCGCATAAGCAGAAATCAAAGATTTCCTCGCAAATGCTCCCGGCAAACAGAACAAGCCCAGGTCGCATAGTGGTTATTGCACCGGATTGCTAATCCGGACCTTTCGGGGTTCGCAGGTTCGATTCCTGCCCTGGGCGTTTTTATTATAAAGATGCACAAGATAACCCCACAATTTGTCTGGCCCTTCGGGGCACCGAGGTCGAGAATTCATGCGAACCCCAATTGCAAATGTTTTCGGGAGCGTGCGTTCGAGCAGATTCCTCGTGTGGGCGTTTAATAAAAACCTTTAAATCCCTCTAATGCTTTTTAGCAAAGAGGTGAAAAATGCTGGTTAATGATTTACAAAATATAGCAAATATCTTAAGAAGGGATTCTTTAATTTCAACAACAGAGGCCAGGAGCGGGCACCCCACTTCGTGCTTGTCCTGCGCTGAGATTATGAGTGTTCTTTTTTTTAATGAGATGAAATATGACCCAAAAAATCTCCGAAATCCGGACAATGATGAATTTGTTTTGAGCAAGGGTCATGCAGCGCCAATTCTTTACTCTTCATTAAAACGGGCGGGAGCAATAAAAACGGATTTGAAAAATTTAAGAAAATTAAGCTCCCCCCTTGAAGGGCATCCAATTCCCGGTTCATTAAAGGAAATAAAAGTAGCTACTGGTTCACTTGGGCAGGGATTAAGCGCAGGACTCGGGATGGCCCTTGCATTAAAATTTCAGAAAAGAAAATCTCGCGTTTATGTTTTAATGGGGGATTCAGAACTTGCTGAGGGCTCAATTTATGAATCCTTGAATTTTGCATCTTATTATGACATTGATAACATAATTGCAATTGTCGATGTTAACGGACTCGGACAGACCCGTGAGACAATGGTGGGTCATGGCCTAAGAAATTATGAAAATAAGTTTAAAAGTTTCGGCTGGAATGTTATAAAAATTGACGGACATGATATAAAGGAAATCTTAAAGGCTTTTTTTGTCGCCAAAAAATCAGAAATTCCAACGGTTATTCTTGCAGAAACTCTTAAAGGAAAAGGGGTAAGTTTTATTGAGGGAAAAAACGGATGGCACGGAAGAGTGCTCTCACATGAAGAACTAAATAAAGCCTTAAATGAAATTCCGGAAAACAAAATTATAAAGTTCAAAATAAAAAAACCAAAGAAAATTTCCTACAAACCAAAGTCAAAAAGGTTAGAGCAGAATAGATATTTTTTAGGGGAGTCAGTCGCAACACGTGAAGCTTATGGCAAGGCACTTCTCAGTCTTGCGAGGTCAGACTCAAGAATTCTTGCAGTGGATTCGGAAGTGGGAAATTCAACTAAGTCTGATTATGTTGAAAAAAATTATGAAACAGAAGGGCAGTTTATAGAAAATTATATTGCAGAGCAAAATATGATTGGGCTTTCTTTGGGTCTTGAAAAAAAAGGGATGATCCCATTCCCTTCAACTTTTGCTGCATTTTTAACCCGGGCCTATGACCAACTGAGAATGTCTGCAATTTCAGGTGCAAATTTCACATTGTGCGGGAGTCATGCAGGAGTTTCAATAGGAGAAGACGGCGCTTCCCAGATGGGACTTGAAGATATTTCAATGATGAGGTCTCTTCCCGGTTCAGTTGTTTTTTATCCTTCCGACGCTGTTTCAACGGAAAAACTAACTTTTCTGTCTAATAAATTAAAGGGAATAAAATATATTCGAACAACAAGGCCCAAAACTCCGGTTATTTATAAAAACTCTGAGGTTTTCAGGGTGGGGGATTTTAAAGTTTTAAAAGAATCAAAAAAAGATGAATTTGTTCTTGCAGGTTCTGGAGTAACTCTTCACGAATCTCTCAAAGCACATGAAAAACTGGTTCTGGAAGGAAAACCGGTTGCAGTTATAGATCTTTATTCAATAAAGCCTTTTGAGTCTAAAAAATTTATAAAATTTGTAAAAAAACACGGCGGGAAAATTGTTATTTCAGAGGACCATTACAAGGAAGGAGGAATTGGGGAAATGCTTAAGGGGGAACTTCAAAATTCAGGGATTAAAATTAATCATCTTTTTGTTAAAGGAGTTCCTCATTCAGGAACAAAGGATGAACTTTTAAAAAAATATAAAATTGATGCAGAAGCGATAGCAGAATCTGTTAAGAATTTCAGATAAAAGCTTTTTTTAATTTCTCCAAATTTTCTTTTGGGTTTTCCGATTTGGAAACAAATGAGCCTGTGTTAATTATTTCAACCCCAAGATTTTTCAGTCGTTTTGCAGTGGGGATATTAATTCCCCCGTCAATTTGAATTGTTTTTTTGGGAAATACTTTTTTTATTTCCTCAATTTTTTT
>JAHJRS010000087.1 GCA_018830845.1 Nanobdellota archaeon | reverse complement strand
AATAAGGATTGTTGCCCAGAAATCTTCATTCAATATTAACATTAAAATACCCCCCGCAACCAACATTGCAGAAGGATACCTAGCAATAAAACTGAAATTAACTTGTCCTTTTTTATTTTTCATTTCAAATGATTAAAGATCCTCCACTAATTTTGTAACCATAATTAGTTATCCCTTTCGGATTTGGATACTCTTTATGGGTTAATATTCCATCTTTAAAAAAATCTATATGGTTCTGTTCAGAATTTGAGAATATATGTGATCCAGATATAAAATCTTTAAGGTCCTCTTGCTTCCATGTTTTTATGTTTGGTTTTTCCATAACATTGTGAATATTCTCTTTAATATCATATGTTATTATTAATTTAAAATCACGCCCATATTTAATTGTGTCAAGGATTTCTTTTTTCTTTTTCCCATTTTGATAAAATTTTATTTTTTTGTTCATCTCAATAATCTCCGATTTTTTCTAACTTTTGCAACAACTCTTCCTCGATGTCTTCCAACAGGTTGCAAAGTAACAACTTTTCCTTGAATTTGATTTTTCAATCTTCTTGTGGCTTGAGGTCCCCCAAATTGGTGTTTTTCAGGAGCATTTTTTCCAGCAATTCTAACAAAGTTACTCCCATTAACTTTCGTATGAGTTTGGAAAGTGTCTCCGTCAATTACTTTTTTAACTTTTCTTCGTATGGTCATTTCTCGCGAATACTTTTCAAATACAAAAATTTTTCTGATAATTCAAGAATGATAACAAAATGGCAAAACACCGTCGATTATAAAAAATCATCCATTGACCCGTAGATCAATGGGGAGCATGTTACTATTATAATCTAATGGAGATTTAAAAGCTTTTCTACATGTAATTTTCTTCCCAATCCCCATTCCTCAAAACCTTACCAACCCCTCAATATTCTTTTTTTCTTTAAGTTCACGGAATCTTCCTTCAGAATCAATTTTATCCCATTCATAAGTTGGAAGAGAAATATTCTTTCTCTTAAGTTTTAAATTATATTTGCAAAAAGGCTGGTATTCAACAACTTTTGAAAATGCATTCATTAGGTTTTTTGTGCCTTCGTCATCTTCGCCTTCAAGGCTAACAACAAGGTGTTCATTGTAAATGTTAGAAATCACCACTTTCCTTTTTTTATATGTTAAATTGGTAAGTCCATATTCCAAATCTTCTTCTGGAATTCCTCCTTGGTCAATCAAATCATGATAAGCAAGGGTTAAATGCCACAATCCATTTCGTTGAATTGTTTCCGCCATTATTTCTCCCCCTCACTAGACCGCATCAAAGGAAAAACCATCCTTCTAGAGTCCCAAACTCTTCAATTCCTTCTCCAGGAATATTTTTGGGTCTTTTTTGTCATAAGTTATATCTGAATATTTTATATTAAGTTTTTCTGCTATCTTTTTTAGGGATTTCTCTTTTATGTATTTTTTGTCTTCTTTGTTCCAGTTGTGAAAAAGGGAGGATTTTTCTGTTTCCCCCCTGTAACTTATAACTTCGGAAGAGAGGAAGTGTTCTGACTCTGGCCTGTTTGAGTTCTTTCTTACAATTTCATGCACGACGGTATTTGTAATCAGCCGGATCAGGGACTCTCTATCTCTATTTTTTCCCATTTTGATTTTTTAAGCTCTTCCTCAAGATATTTCAACATCAAACCAAGATATTTTAGGGCCAATTTCCTTTCAGTTGAAGATGCAGAATTATTTTTTAGTTTATTAGCAAGATTTTCTCCAAGTAAATTAATTAAAGCATTTTTTAACTCATAATTGTCAACTTTTTTATTTAAGATAAGGGAAACCAAAAGGGCGTTTCTTATTGCATAGTATATTTCTTCGGATTTTGAACCCGAATCGGCTTCGCTCCAGTCAAGTTTCATTCTAAGGTCAAGGTTCGAGAGGGATATCTTTGCCGGAACTTTCAAGCTCCCATAAATAACTTTTGAATCTTTAAGCTGATAAATAAGGGAGGGATTGTGAGGATATTCTTTTAGTATTGAGATCTTTGAGTATATTTGGACATCAAGTTTAAGCCCCTCTTTTTTTCCTTCTTCTTCAATCTCTTTTGTCAATTTAATTTTTTCTTTGTTTTTGATCGTGCTTTTTGTTGCAATTATTAAATCAATGTCATTGTATTTTTCATAATTGTTCTGGATTGCTGACCCGCAAATTGTTATGGAATCTGCTTTAGGGATTTTCCAAAGAACAATTTTTTTTATTTTTTTCTCAGTCGGAAGAGCTTTCTGATTATAATCTATCCTCTTCAAAATTGTATCAGGGCGAATTTTTTGCATTTCTCTTAATTTTGGCCTTATGTACTTGCTTAAAATGTTGGATTCATTTTGGGTCAGACTAACTCCCCTCAGTTTCTTTTCTATTATTTCCATTTCTCTTTTAGTAAGCACTTTACCCATATAATACTCATAAGTATTAAGTTAATAAAGGTTTTGATTAATGAATTTTAGAGTATTTCTTAACAATTCATAAAGATTTTTTTCTAATTCTTCTTCCCCTGCGTTTCCATGTCCGAAGGACGCATCAAAGGAAAAACCTGACATTCACGGATAGGGCGGTTCATCAAAAATGCGAAGAGGCGTTCGGAAACTCCAAAGCCGCAGGCTGGAGGCATTCCGTATTTCAGAGCTTCAACAAAACTAGTGTCGTGTTCCATAGCGTCACTGTCGCCTTTTTCCTGAAGGCGACGCTGTTCTTTGAATCTTTCTTCCTGGTCGGCGGGGTCGTTTAATTCGCTGTAGCCGTTTCCAACTTCACTTCCTGCAATAATAACCTGAAACTGCTCAACTTTGCGCGGGTCTTTTGGATTTCTTTTTGCTAAGGGAGCAAGTTCAACAGGTTGTCCCGTTAAAAATCCCGGACCTGAGAGTTGACGACGGCAGTATTTCCATAAAAGGTCAACGAGCCTCCACTTTTCAAGCGAGGGGTCGTAGTCAAGTTTAGGCCCTTTAGGGTCATCCCTTTGGGACAATTCTTTTAGTTTTTTCATAATTTCGGGTTTTCCAGATTTGTAAATGTCAATCCCCGTTTTTTCTTTTATTGTTTTTTCAAAGTCATATCTTGCCCACTTTTTAGACAAATCAATTTTGTGCCCGCCTCTTTCAAACTTTAAATTTCCAAGGATTGCTTTTGCAACATCTTTGTAGAGAGCTTCAACAAGTTTCATCCCGTCTTCGTAATTTGCATATCCCCAGTAAAATTCCATCTGAGAGTAATCCTGCAAATGTTCAGCATCTATTCCTTCATTTCTGAATTGGCGCCCAATTTCAAAAGTTTTTTCGTATCCGGCTACAAGAAGTTTTTTTTGCCAGAGTTCCCCCATTGAAATTCTTAAATATACATCAAGGTCAAGCGCATTGTGATGAGTTTTAAATGGAGTTGCAGCCGCTCCTCCTGCAGAAGTTTCAAGGGCAGGTGTCTCAACTTCCAAAAATCCTTTTTTTGTTAAAAAATCCCTTATTGTTGCCCAAAAAACCTGTTTTTTTATGAAGAGTTCTTTCACGTCTTCGTTCATAATTATATCAAGATATCTTTTTCTAAGGCGCTCTTCTTCATCCTGAAGCCCCTTATGTTTATCAGGAAGCGGGAGGACTGATTTAGTTAAGATATAAAACTCTTTAACGAGAAGTGAAACTTCCCCTGTTTTTGTTTTCATAGGGCTTCCCTTTGCCCCAACAATATCCCCCGAGTCAACTTTTTTGAAAAGTTCCAGAATCTTTTTTGGAGTTCCTTTTCCTTTATT
>JAHJRS010000086.1 GCA_018830845.1 Nanobdellota archaeon | reverse complement strand
TATGTGAAACTTGGATTTTTGGCAGCGAGCCTTTTGTATAAATATTGGGATGATATCTTCGGAGATTAAATAAGTGCTTCTTTCATTCTTTCCTTTAAATCCTTTAAATCATCATATTCGATAGAAACATCCCCCTCAGATTCTAAAAAATATCCAAAACATTATAATTGGTATTTTTCAAGAAAAATTCTTCTCCAACTTTCTTTCCCGACATTGATTTAAAAACAGGTGATCCAGGAGTTATGACAACAACATTTTGTTTCCCTACTTCTACTTTTTCTCCTCCTCCATAAGGTAAAACAAAATAATTAATTGTGCCTTTAGGACTTCCTAAACTAACTAACGTTCCAATTCTGACCATTTCAGAATTATTTTGGAATTTAAATTTCTTTATCAAATTTATCCCTTTGATTCTTTCCGTGTAATGAAGGCTTAAACTATCTGCAAGAACTCCAAATTCTTCCTTTGAAGAATCATATCTTGACTGATTTCTTCCTGGAGCTTCAATTGTAGCATCTTTCATGTTTTTTGCCTCATCTGCAAGAACATGAGAGTCATCTGTCATTTTTTTGACTAGACTTTCTAAAATTTTTACCTTATTCATTCTAAAAACCTCTCTTTTATTTCACTTGCAACAGATTCGGCGTTTCTCCCTGTTGTATCTATTTTAATCCAGTTTTCCCTTTCTGCTATTTGTTCATAAAGACCTCTAACTTTATTTCTAACATCAGACATTAGTGAAAACTTATCGCTTAAAGATAATTCTTCTTTATCCTTAAATCTTCTTAGCTGTTCCTCTTCACTTACTGTTAAAAGAATTGTATAGTCTGGTCTTGTGAGGTTTTGAGAAAGGGGCCTCCATAAGCTTTCAATATTTAGAAGATTAAACTGGTTTGTTAGGAAACATCACATTGCAACCGGGATAATTTTAATAATTTTATCATTAATTTTGTTCAGATTATCCTTTACAAACGCCTTTTTGAATAGCGGGGAAGTCTTTATGTGGTCGATACTCCTTAGCATTGGACTTTTCTTATCAGGATTACTTGTTTTGATTGCTCATTGGAAAAATAATGTTTTAAACTTTAATGCAAGGGTGAAGTTAAGATAAAATGGTAAAAGAAAAGAAACTTAAGGGATTTGGGGGGTGGTTAATTGCGTTTCAGTTTGAATTATGGGGGCAATTATTTATTTCTTTGATGACTATTTTTATCCTAAACATCATTTTAGCTTTATTTTTTATTGCATTTACAATTGTGGAATTAATCTTTTTTTATCAAAAGAAAAAGAACTTTATTTTATTGGGAAAAATTGGTTTAGTCATTTCCCTTATATTTGAGATAGGTATTGTTTGGGTTGGAACACTTATGGGAGCACCTACGGATTCGTCAAATCCTATTTCTGCTTACTTTGGGATTGGAATAAGTAGAATAATATGGTTTTTGTATTTAGTAAAATCTGAGAGAGTAAAGAAGACCTTTGTTAAAAAGTAATAAACTAAAATTTGAAAAAATGAATAAATTCTAATGGTAAATAAACCGGATAAACAAATTCTGGAATATAAGAAAAATCTTTTTACGGAACATGTAGGAAAATCAGCAAAACTTTTAGACGTTCCTGTACCAAAAGTTAAATTTTGGGGGCATTGGGGAGACCATTTTCACGAAGGCGAACGAGCTCACATCCATATTGAGGAAAATAAGATTTGTATTGCTGAAACAGAACTTAATTTAATGACTGAAGAAGAAATAAAAGTAACTGCATCACACGAAGTAAGTCATATCCATCATCAAGATCATGGAATGGAATTCCAAAGAACTCAAAATATAACAGAGTTTGGATTATGGGAAAGGCCCCCGGGAACTATTGGGGCTCTTCCTGAAGATTATGAACCAGAGAAGATTAAGGAAAGAAAAAATAGACAAGTTAAGTATAGATGCAACTATCATCTTTGTAATAAGAGAACAAAAACAAAAAAGTGTAAATATTGTGAGAATTATTTTTGTGCGGACCATATTAACCCTTCTGAGCCCCATATGGGGAATATCTCGGAATCATATAATAGGTTAGAAGAAAAAAATACCCATCCATGCATGCCCTACTTTCATTATTTAGAAAAAAAGAAGAAACTTGAAGATGAAAGGTATGGTAAGGCACTTGATAGGATGTTTTTTAGGAAGAAAGAAGCACAAGTTGTGGAATATAAAATTATTCCTAAAAAAGAAACTGAGAGAAAATCTAAACCAGATAATCTTGAGAGAGAAAGAATTCATCAAAAAGATGAAGAGATAAAAAAAACTCTGCGTGAAGGTTTAGAAATGCATAGATTGAAGAAAAGAAGAAAAAAGAGGCCTATTTTGATTATTGTAATTTTATTTTTAATTCTT
>JAHJRS010000008.1 GCA_018830845.1 Nanobdellota archaeon | reverse complement strand
TTCGCGGGCAAAAAATAGGATTTATTTTTCAGTCCTTTAATTTAATTCCAAATCTGACTGCAAAAGAAAATATCATGCTTCCAATGACCTTTCAGGGAATTTCAATTGAGGAAAGGAAAATAAAAGCTGAAGAACTTTTGAACTTAGTGGGGCTTGAAGATCGTATGGATCACTATCCAAATGAACTTTCAGGAGGGCAAAACCAAAGAGTTGCAATTGCGCGTTCTCTTGCAAATGACCCTGAGGTTATTCTTGCTGATGAACCCACTGGAAATCTTGACACGAAAACCGGAGAAACAGTTATGAATTTTCTTGACAAACTTCACAAAGAAGGAAAAACTGTAGTTATGATTACTCATGAACCTGAACTTGCAGAACACCATGCACAAGTTGTTTATTGGCTTCGTGACGGAAGACTTGAAAAAGTCACCAGAAAAAAGAAAGGAAAAAAATATGTTGACGGAGAACTCAAAAAGTTAGTAAGGGAGAGAAAGTAAAATGTTGGGTGATGCATTTGCTTTATCTTTGAAAAACCTCAGACACAGAGGTCTTCGTTCATGGTTAACTCTTCTTGGAATTTTTGTTGGGGTTACAGCAGTCGTTTCATTGATGTCTCTTGGGAATGGTCTTCAGGCGGCAGTTTCAAGTCAGTTTGGAATTAGTTCTACCGAGCTTTTGAGCGTTCAGGCAGGGGGAATCTCGGATTATGGGCCGCCGGGCTCAGGGGCGGTTGAACCTTTGACAACAAAAGACCTTGAAGCAATTCAGGATTTATCAAGTGTTAAAAGAGCCGTTAGGAGAAATTTAGTTTCAAGCAAAATTGAATTTAATAGGAAAATTATTTTTAGTATGTCCACAAATATTCCTTCCGGAGAGGACAGAAAATTTATTTATGAACAGATTGAAGCAGAAATTCTTGTTGGGAGACTTTTAAGGGATTGGGATTCAGGAAAAGTTGTTTTGGGCTACAATTTTTATACTGATTCGAATGAATTTGGAAAGTCTGTCCGTCCTGGAAGCACAATAAAAGTTCAGGACAGGAATTTTGAAGTTATTGGTATCTTAGAAAAGAAGGGGAGTTTTATTTTTGACAATGTAGTTTACATGAATGAAGAAGACCTTGAAAGAATTGGAAATTATGGAGATAAAATTGATATAATAGGAGTTCAGGCGATAAGCAAAGACACAATTGACAGAACAAAAGAAGATGTTGAAAAGGCATTAAGAAAATCACGAAATGTAAAAGAAGGTGAGGAAAATTTTGAGGTTTCAACCCCCGAAGCAAGTCTTGCCACTGTTAACGATATCCTTGGTGGAGTCCAGATTTTTATTGTTATTGTTGCTTCAATTTCAATTTTTATAGGGGCTTTGGGAATTGTTAACACAATGACAACTTCTGTTCTTGAAAGAAAAAAAGAAATTGGAATAATGAAATCAGTTGGAGCGACGAACTTTCAGGTATTTTTGCAATTTTTCATTGAGTCAAGTCTTTTAGGATTTGTGGGGGGATTAGCCGGGGCTCTTTTTGGAACCCTCATAGGATTTGTTGGGACATTTGGGATAAATAGTTTTGTGAACTCAGACTTTGTTCCTACAATAAATTTCTTTTTAATTTTTGGAGCTCTTTTCGGAAGCTTTTTAATCGGGGGAATTGCCGGAATCGTCCCTGCGCTTCGTGCTGCAAGTCAAAATCCAGTGGAGGCTTTGCACGGTTAAAATGATAAACATTGAGTCGATCCGTTATTCATTAAGAAATCTAAATCACAGAAAAGGGAGAAGTTTTCTTACAATTTTTTCAATTCTCATTGGAATAGCAACAATTTTTATCTTTGTTAGTTTTGGGCTTGGCCTTTATAGTTATATTGAAGAATTTACAGGAGATTCTTCGGCAGATAAGGTTATTATTTTAGCAAAGGGTGTTGGGGTGCCGGGCCTCGACACAACATTTAAACTGACTGAAGATGATGTAAAAGCCATCGAAAGGTCGGCCGGGGTTTATGAGGCAACGGGTCTTTATTATAATGTTGTTGAAGTTGAAAAAAGGGATGAGAGAAAATATGTTTACATGATTTCATATGACCCGTCAAGTTCCATGGTCATGGAATTTTTTAATGTTGGTGTGGAAAAAGGAAGACTCTTGCAGTCTAATGATAATAAAAAGGCTCTCTTGGGTTACAGTTATTTTGAGGACAACAGAATTTTCAAAAAAGGGCTGGATGTTAATGATCAAATTGAAATTAATGGGACAAGACTGCAGGTTGTGGGATTTTTAGAAGCTATTGGAAGCCCCCCGGATGACTCGGCAATTTATGTTACAAATGATTATTTTGAAGAACTTTTTCCAAATAAGAATTCTTACGCTGAAATTATTGCAAGAGTGGATATAAAAAATGTTGATGGGGTTATAGCAAACATTGAAAGAAATTTAAGAAATCAAAGAAATCAGAAGGTAGGTGAAGAAGATTTTTATGTTCAGTCTTTTGATGACCTTATAGAGGCATATGCAGTAATTCTTGATGTTATAATTGGTTTTGTTATTTTAATTGCATTAATTTCGGTTTTAGTTTCGGGGATAAACACTTCAAACACAATGATTACTTCTGTTCTTGAAAGATTCAAGGAAATCGGAGTTTTGAAAGCGGTAGGGGCGAGAAATTCGGAGATATTTGGAATATTTCTTTTTGAGTCAGCTTTTCTGGGAGTTCTTGCGGGAGTAATGGGGGTTCTTTTAGGATTTTTAGCAACAAGCATTGCTGAAGGGATTCTTATTGAGCTTGGATGGTCTTTTTTATCACCTTATTATTCACCATGGCTTTTTATAGGATGCATTTTATTTGCAGGAATTACGGGGGCAATTTCCGGGGCACTTCCTGCACTTCATGCTTCAAAAATAAATACCGTTGATGCTTTGAGATATGAGTAAGAAAACATTTAAAAACAAAATTCAATTATTCTTCATATGAAAAAAAGAGGAATGTTTTTGTTTGTTTTACTTTCAGCAATATTCTTTTCCTCAATGGTGAGTGCTGCCTGTATGTTGGATGTTTCGCTCGTTAATCAGGACCCTTATCCTGCTGTTCAGGGAGAGAGTGTAAAACTTCTTTTTCAGATGAGCGGGGTTCAGAATCCGGAATGTAACGGAGCGTATTTCAGACTTGAACCCGGGTATGCATTTTCTCTTCCTCAAAATGACGGAATAAGGACTCTTTCAGGGGGCACGTTTGCACAGAATTATAAAAATGAATGGGTAATTCCTTTTACATTAAATGTTAACAAGGACGCTATTGATGGGGATGCCCAAATTGATGTTTATTATTCGCCTGGAACAGGTCCGATAGGTTATTATATTTCAAAAAAGTTTAATGTGACATTAAGAGATTTGAAAGCTGATTTTGAGATACGTGTTCAAAATTATGTGTCCTTAACAAATGCAATCACTTTCCAAGTATTAAATATTGCAAGGGTTGATGTTAGAGCATTGACTATTAATATTCCAAATCAGGAAACAATTAGTGTTAAGGGTTCAAGAACAAACATTGTGGGTGACTTGGATTCTCAAGACTATACTACTACTAGTTTTGAGGCAATTCCCAAGGAGGGTGACATAATTTTGGACATAACTTACACTGATGAAGTTGGTATAAGGAGAGAGATTCAAAAGAGTGTTGTCTACGACCCTAAAGATTTTCAAGATAGAATAGCTGACCAGAAAAGCAGTCCCATAATGACTTGGGTAATTGTTCTTTTGGTGATTGGTTTAATTGTTTATTGGATTTATGCCCGTAAAAAGAAGAAAAAGATGATTGAAGAAAGAAGAAAAAGGATGAGATAGTATTTATGAAAAAAAGGTTTAAAGGAAATAACAATATAGTGAAAGTTTCCTTTGTAGGGTTTTAGTTTGCGGGTTGGCGGAATTTACGTAAAAAATCAAACCCCCCATTCGGGTTTCTCTTTTCTTTTTATCCCAGATATTTCCTTTAAGATTTGCATTTCGGTTCCAGTTAACAAATCTTTGTTTTCCTTGAAATTTCTGAATTGTGATTCTGAGGTGTCAGAGTAAATATATTTTTTTCCTTTCATTTGCCTTTCATAATTTAAGTTTGGAATTGAAATTGCAACTTCGTCGCCTTCATGAGATTCATTAACTGAATTTTTTTCATGCTGAATATTTTTTATGTTCCCAACTTTTTCACCTTCTTCATTAATCATATGAAGATTTTTTATGAGTTTTCCCCCCGAGACACGAACTCCAAAAATAGCGGGTTTAGTGTTT
>JAHJRS010000085.1 GCA_018830845.1 Nanobdellota archaeon | reverse complement strand
GGAATATCTTCAACTTTTTTAATTTGTGCAACTCTTAAATCAAGCTTTGACCATTCACTAAAATCGACCTCATTTGGCACCATAATTCCTTCAATCTTTTCATCTTTATTAATTTTCACTCCAGGCATAAATTCAATTTTTGAGAAAAGCGGGTCTCCCTTTTTTATTTTTTTTGCACTAAATTGCTTTTTTATCTTTTGTGCACTCTCGGGAATAAAGGGGGCAAGAAAATCAGAAATTTTTAAAATTGATTCTTTCAATTCATACAAAACTTTTTTGTTTCCGGTTTCCCAGGGCTTTTTTGACTGAACATATTCATTACACCTATCAATAAAACTAAAAATCTCATTTAAGGCCTTGTCAGTTTCAAAACCTTCCATCAAATTTTCAATTTTCTTTTCATTCAATTTCTTTGCTAATTTATTTTCAGTTTTTTCAACTCCGTATTTTTCAATTAAGCCCGAAACACGACTCACCAAATTCCCAAGTTTATTTGCAAGTTCGTTATTGTACCGGGTTATCAAAACTTCTTCGGAATAGTCACTATCCTCGAAAACCGAACACCTTAAAAGAGAATACCTGACGGCATCAACTCCGTATTTTTCAATAAGACCAATAGGATTGATAACATTCCCAAGACTTTTTGACATTTTTTTCCCTTCAATGTTCAGATACCCATGAACAAGTAATTTTTCGGGAAGTTTGTATTTTGCAGAAATTAAAATCGCGGGCCATATCACTGAATGAAACCAATTAATTCCCTTTCCAATGACATGGACATTTGCCGGCCAATTTCCCGACGCTCCGCTAATATAATTAATTAATGCATCAATCCATACCCATATTTTATAATTTTCATCTCCGGGAAAACTAATTCCCCAACCTGCCCCCTTTCTGCTGATGCAGACATCCTTTAAACCGTCATTCACTCTGGCTAAAACTTCATTTGCCCTAAATTCCGGAACAACATATTTTGGAATTAATTTCTTTAGTTCTTTTTCATATTTGCCCAGTTTAAAAAAATAAGCTTCTTCCCTTCGCAACTCTGGACGGGTATTGTGTTCAGGGCACTTTCCCCCAACCAAATCCTTTTCTGTGTAATAGGTCTCACATCCAACACAATAAAGGCCCTCATAATTTCCCTTGTAGATGTCCCCTTTATTAATAATTTTTTTCACAATCTCCTTTACAATAACTGAATGTTTTTTGTCGGTTGTTCTTATAAAATTTGAATAAGAAATGTTTAATTTATTGCAAAGTTCAACAAAAAAGGCCGCATTTTTATCAACAAACTCTTTAACAGGAACACCGGCTTTTTCTGCCGCATGAACATTTTTTTGGGCATTTTCATCAACACCAGTTAGGAAAAAGACCTCCTTCCCCTTAAATTGCTTCCACCTTGCTACGGCATCGGCTAAGACTTTTTCGAAAGCATGCCCAATATGAGGCTCTGCATTTACATAATCTATTGCAGTCGTAATATAAAATTTCTTTTTCATTCAAAAACAGGGGAGGGAAAATATAAAAAGCTTTCACTATCCCTTTTCCACCTATAGGTCAAATGTACTATAAATCCCAAAAACTTAAAAAACCACTTTCCTTTGTAATGAAAAGAATTTTTGGAAATTACAAAAGTTAAAATGTTAAAAAGGAAAAAATGCAAAGTTTGCGAAAAAAAAGTCAAAAGTTCCCAAAACTTTTGCCCTAATTGCGGAACTCAAATTACGGAGTCTCCTGAAAAATGGGGACTTCTTGGAAAAAATGATTTAATAGAGAAAAATGTCCCTGAAACCCCCTTAGGAATGGGGGAAATATTCAAAACATTTTCATCCATAATTAAAAAAACACAAAATGGAACTTTTAATGAAAAAGATTTTCAAAAGATAGTTGGTCAATTGCTCCCTCCGGGATCAAAATTAGTTGTAACAAAAAAAGTAAATTTTCCAGAAAAACTTCCAAAAAAAGACCCAAATGTTAAATTTTTGCCAATTGAGTTCTCAAAAGAAAATTTGGAAAAATGGAAAAAAGTGAAAAAAGAGGAGCCAAACTCAAAACTGAAAAGAGTTGAGGACAAAATTGAATATGAGGTTGAAGTGCCGGGGGTAAAATCAATTAAAGACATTTCAATCGTAAAGCTTGAAAACAGCCTTGAAATAAAAGCAGTCGCCGACAAAACCGGGTATCTGAAAAGGATTCCCATTAATCTTCCTCTTAAAAAATATTCTTTAATAAAAGGGATTTTAACTTTAGAGCTTGACACTTTAAATTAAAATTAATTAAAATGAGGCTACACAGATTTGAACTGTGGACCTCTGCCTATCCAACGATTGACTATCTTAAAGGAAGATAGTGCGGTCGGAGAACGAAGTTCTCCATCGCTATCAGAGCAGCGCTCTACCAAGCTGAGCTATAGCCTCATCTCAAAACACAAAAAGCAGAATCTTTATAAGTTTTATTGCTTGAGGCCCATGCAATAAAACTCCTTTTAGAAATAATTCCAAACCTTTAAAAACCAAATTTTTCTCTAGACTTCATGGCACACGGATTATACCATTATTTAAGAGAAGCCTGGAAAAAGCCAGATACAAAAACTCTTCGTGAAAGAATGACTGAATGGAGAGCTGGAAATGTTTTTACAAAAGTGGAAAAACCACTCAGACTGGACAGAGCACGAGGCCTTGGTTACAAAGACAAAAAAGGTTTTGTTGTTATAAGGGTTAGAATTAGACGTGGGGGCCACAAAAGACCAAGACCAAATAAAGGAAGAAGAAGTAAAAGGCTTCACACAAACAAAAACTTAAAAATGAGCTACAAATGGATAGCTGAACAGAGGGTCTCAAAAAAATTCACAAACCTTGAAGTTTTAAATTCCTATAACATAGGTAAAGATGGTATGCACTATTTCTTTGAAGTTATCTGTGTGGACCCAACAAAGCCC
This sequence comes from Nanobdellota archaeon, assembly GCA_018830845.1. GTDB lineage: Archaea > Nanobdellota > Nanobdellia > Pacearchaeales > GW2011-AR1 > GW2011-AR1. The sequence continues at coordinate 1,995 of JAHJRS010000085.1, read as the reverse complement.
GAAATAAAAAATGACAAAACTATTAACTGGATTTCAAAAAAAGAAAATAAAAACAGACCTGAAAGAGGTCTAACTTCTGCAGGAAAAAAATCAAGAGGACTTAGAAACAAAAGTCCAACTTCTAAGGTTCGTCCTTCAGTGAGAGCCGGAAAAGGAAGAGGAAAATAAATTCTTCTTTATTCCAAACAATTTTGCATTAGACCACAAATTATATAAAAGTATGAAAACATTTTCATGAATGACACATGAATTAAAACCCCTCCCGTACCCTTATGATTCGCTTGAACCCTATATCGATAAGGAAACTATGGAAATTCATCATGATAAACACCACCGGACTTATGTTAATAAATTAAACAATGCACTTGAAAAAAACCCCGAACTCTTCGAAAAAAAAGTTGAAGAATTATTATGGGATTTAAATTCAATTCCTGAAGGAATAAGGCAGGCAGTCATAAATCACGGGGGAGGAACCTACAATCACAACTTCTTTTGGTCAATTTTAAAAAAAGATGTTAATCCCGAAGGAGAAATTTTTGAAGAAATAAAAAAAGTATTTGGCTCATTTGAAGAATTTAAAAAAAGTTTCTCTGATGCGGCTACAACGCTTTTTGGCAGTGGGTGGGCATGGCTTGTTCTGAAAGACGGGAAACTTGAAATAATGCAGACAAAAAATCAAAATTCCCCCATTTCGAATGGAGCGGTTCCCCTCATTGCAATTGATGTCTGGGAGCATGCATACTATTTAAAATACCAAAACAAAAGACCCGAATACATTGAAAACTTCTTCAATGTTATAAACTGGGAAAAAGTCAATGAGTTATTTATGAGTTCTAAAGAATAATTTTGACAATTCCTTAAACTCAAATCTTAAAAAGAATTATTTCTTATGTTTATTATGAGATATGAAAAGCTTGCCAAAGTTTATGATGAACTTTCTTCCACAACAAAGAGGCTTGAAAAAATCGACATTCTTTCAAAATTCATGGAAGATATTCCTGAAGAAGATTCTGACATAATGTATCTTCTTGAAGGAAGAGTTTATCCTGCATATGACGAAAGAAAAATAGGAATCTCAAACCAATTAACTATAAAAGCAATTTCAAAAGCAACCGGAATGGATACTAAAAAAGTCATTTCACACTGGAAAAAAATAGGGGACCTTGGAGAAGTTTCAAAAGAACTAACAAAAACAAAAAAGCAAACAACCCTTGCGTCCCACATACTTACAACAAAAAAAGTAATTGACAACTTAAGAAAATTAACTGAATTCGAGGGGAAAGGAACTGTTGAAAAAAAAATCTCTCTCATAACCGAACTTTTGACTTCTGCAACTCCCCTTGAATCTCTTTACCTCGTGAGAACTCTAATTGGGGACTTAAGAATCGGGGTTCAGGAATCAACAATAAAATATTCTATGTTAAAAGCCTTTTTTAAAAATAATAAAAATTACGAAGAAGAAATACAAAAAGCAATTGACCGCTCAAATGATTTAAAAGAGGTTTTTGAAACGGCAAGAAAAGGCAAGGTAAAAGAGTTGGAAAAAATAAATCTTGAAGTAGGAAAACCGATAAAGGCCATGCTTGCACAAAAAGCAAAAGATATTGAAGACGGATTTAAACATTTAGGGAAGCCTCTTGCAATTGAGTATAAGTATGACGGATTTAGGCTACTGATTCATAAAAAAGAAAAAAAAGTGACTCTTTTCACAAGAAGCCTTGAAAATGTTACAAAACAATTCCCTGAAGTCATAAATTATACAAAGGATTACATAAAAGGAGATTCATTCATACTTGACTCGGAGGCCGTTGGTTATGACAAAAAATCAAAAAGATACACAGACTTTCAGGCAATTTCCCAGAGGATAAGAAGAAAGTATGACATTCTTAAAATTTCAGAGAAGATTCCTATTGAAGTAAATGTTTTTGATGTTTTGTATTACGACGGGAAAAACATGCTTTCAACCCCTTTTGAGAAGAGAGCGAAACTTGTCCG
>JAHJRS010000084.1 GCA_018830845.1 Nanobdellota archaeon | reverse complement strand
TTCTAAAAATTATGTGAAAAAGGAAAGAATAATTTCGGATTTTGACGGAACAATTACAGATATTGAAGAGGAGACTAAGGAATTTCAGGAGATTTATCCCGAGGTATTTCTTAAGAAACTTATGAAGTATAGCCCCGAATATCTTTATGAGTTTAATGAAATAAAAAAAGAATTAAGAAATGAGGAATCAAAAGGATTTATTTTGGGGGGAGAAGATGCATTACCTTCTTCGGCAGATCCTTATATTTTAACTCAAGCGACTTCTCAAGAAATGATCAAAAGAATGGGTTTGGAAGTGGGAGATGAAACAAAATTCATGGTTGATTTATATCTGGAGGCCATTTCAAAAGTTCAAGGAAAAGAAACGCATTACAGGGAAGGAAAAGAAAGAACAAAGAAATTTTTAGATGGAGTGCTTGATAAATATGATTTAATTTTTGTAACCAATTCAAATAAAGAAAAAGTTGAGAGGTACCTAAAAGAACTTGGAAATGATTATTTTTGCAATATTGCAGTTATTGGAAACGCAAAAAAGCTTTTTGTAAACAAAAATTTTGATAAAGTTCCTAAATCTTTCACGCCCCAAAATTTCAAAAGAGATGTTTTACTCAGAAGAGAAAATTATTATGAAATTTTAGAATTTCTTTCACGCGGAAGTTTTTCAAATAAAAACACGACTGTTGTAGGGGATATTTACGAACTTGACCTTGCACTCCCAGATTACCTTGGTTATAATGTTGTCCAAATTGAAAACGGATACTCAAAAAAGCACGAGAGGGATTATCTTGGCTCAAGTTTTGTCAAAAACTACAACGAACTTGAAAAACTTCTTTTCTGATTACAAAAACCCATTTCCATACAGGATTATTCCCACCACAGTTGAAAATGAGAAAACTATCCAGAGAATATTTGAAACAATTATTGGTTTTACCTTGTGAGCAAATCCATATGCAAGCCATACAAATGAAAAAATTGTGTATGCTGTCCAGGAGACAAATGAGACTCCTTCTGCATCATGAAAGATGAAAATTTTCAAAAGTTGGGGAATTGTCATCAGGGGACCTAAGGCGCTTACAATTAAAACAAGATTGTCAAGAAACCTTATTTTTTTGTCGGGACTGGGAAATTTTTCACGCTTTGAGTGCATTCTCTTTCTTAAATGCAGGTGATGAAGGCCATATCCACGTAAAACCATAAGCTGATAACAAAAACTTAAAATATAAACCTTACTAAAAATCTATAATTAATTTTTTAAATTAAGAAAACAGAATAAACCTGTGCGGAAGTAGTTTAGTGGCAGAATATCTCGTTGCCAAGCGAAGGACACCTACGGTTTCCCACCGCTCTATCTTCCCTTGAGTTTGTGCTCAGGGCTGATGAGTAACGCAAAGACGAGGTGGCCCGGGTCCGATTCCCGGTTTCCGCATTCAAATTATATTTTAATTTACATATTTATTTTTAAACCAAGGTTTTTTATTTTAAAGATGAATAGTGGAAAAACCGTTTACCTTGTCGGAGCTTTTACGAATCCTGACTGGAGAGAGGAATTCATAAGAAGATTCCCAAAAATAAAGTGGATTGATCCAAAAGACAACCCGCAATCTTCGATGGCAAAAGCGGTTTTTACCGACCTTGAATCTTCAATAAAAAGCAATTTTACTCTTTGTTATATTCCCTCCGGTAAAAAATCCGCCGGGACAACATCTTACATTGAACTTGGGGTAGCCAGAACAAAAGGTAAGGCAATAATTGCGGTTGATGAAAGCGGAACGGGTGAGAAAGAGAAAATTCTCTATGGCATTTCATCCTATTACTTTTCAGGAAAAGAAGATTCTTTTAACGCTCTGGAAAAAGAAATCTTGTTCTCCAAGTATGAAAAAGTTAATTGTGAAAATAGTCCAACTGAAAAAGACAGCTACGAAAATGTTTATTTTGCGGGAGACATTGAAGATTTAACCCCCCACATGGTAAGATTAAAAAACAAAGGGAAGAAAATAAACTGCGGACTTGATGTAAAAAATCTGGATGAATTTAAAGAAACTGATTTGATGATAACTAATTTCAAAAAAAGGGGAAACTACGGCAGAAAAGATGCTCTTTTCTTTATGGGAGTTTCATATGCGTTAGACATTCCCATAATCCTTGTTGATGAAAATCCGGTAAATTACCCCACCCTTCCGGCAGTTGCAAGAAGGACATTTCATAAAGAAAACAGATTTGATGAGCTTTCTTATTATTTGGACAGATTGGAATCTCTTAAAATAAATGAAGAGGCACTTGTCTATTATAATCTAATGAACAATTTTAACAAATAAAACCCTGAATTTTTAGTTAAGAAACATTTTTAAAATAATTAAACAATTTATCTTCATTGGTCCATTAGTCTAATGGTAGAACATCTCGTTTACACCGAGAAGGCGGAGGTCCGATTCCTCCATGGACCATTTTTTTTAGGGGTACATCCTACACAATATAAATCTTTAAATAAAAAATGTTTATTTTATTGTAATGGTTTTCACATGGGAGAAATATTATCCTAAAGGTACTGTAAGAGAAAGGATGGAATTTACACTATTTGCACGTATAGCTGGGACTTATGGAGATTCAACCTATCAAATTATAACTGAGGATGAAGAAGAACTTTCTAAAACACTTGTTGAAAAAGGACTTGTAAATGTGGTGAATGGTTCAGCTACTATAACCCCCAAAGGAATTGGGTGGGCTAATTCTTTACTGAGCACCTATCTCAAAAAGTAACCTTTGGATTATAGACCATGTTTAAAAATATTTTTAGATTAAATCCCCAAATCCTTAGCAATTTTATCTGCCGCTACAATTTCCGGGATAGTTACTACTTTTGCACCTGCTTTTTTAAGTTTTGATACTAAGGAAGAATTCTCGCACCGCGCATGAACCTCAATTTTTGAATTCAACTCCTTTGCAGTAAGAGTTAAAAGTATATTTGTTTCAGTTTTTGGCAATGAAATTATAATTTTAGAAGCATTTTCAATATTTGATTTTTTAATAATTCCCTCATTTAAAGCATCTCCTTCAATAACAGTGTATCCCTTTTTCTTTAACGAAGCAACAACTTTTGGGTCAGATTCTATAATTAAGAAAGGTTTATTCTTTTCGGATAAAACTCTAGCAATCTCCTCACCAACTTTTCCACCTCCGATTATTATGCTATGATTTTTCATTTGTCTTATCTTGAGTGAGTAAAATCTCATTTTTAAATATTTTCTTAAATTTCCGTCTAAGATCATATCTGCAAGACTCCATAAAACCCACCAAACAAGAAAGACCCCCACTATTGCTAAGAATATCTCCATAAATCTTTCAGATAAGGTGCTATCCTCGCTAAACATAAATGCAAGCGTTTGGACCGTTCTATAAAAAGAAGACTGGATAGTTTCTTCAGAAATAATTCTAAATCCAAAAGTTCCCACTATAAATAATGTAGTAATAACTCCTAAAAATACCTTTAATCTTCTTGGAAGTTCTTCAATTTCTTTGATTGCTGTGCCCCTTGACATTTTGTAACCTCTTGGACATAATAAAGAAGGTCTATTTTATATATCTAACGGGGTAAAAGACCATTCTGGGCAGTTTTTTTATATCTTAGAAATAATTTATAAATCCAAAAAATCATATTAAATACAGAAGAGGAAAATGGTAACAAGTGAATATCTAAAAAAAAGGCTTATCAGCCACAAGAAACTTGCTCAGGAAAGAACAATTTTTGCAAATGAAAGAAATACTCTTGCATATATAAGAACGGGTTTTGGGGCTTTTGCTCTGGGGTTGGCTTTGATAAAATTATTTGAAGAAAATATAAGTTATGTTTATGCAGGATATGGTGCAGCAACAATAGGAATTGCTATGATAATTTTGGGATTGGTTTATTATCCTATCAGAAAAAAAAGAATTTTAGCCCATTGAACTAAAAAATGAAAAAGAAATT
>JAHJRS010000083.1 GCA_018830845.1 Nanobdellota archaeon | reverse complement strand
AGGAAAAGAAATGTTTTAAGAAATTTTCAGGAACATGAAAAATTCCTTACAAGAGTAAAAGAAAAACTTCAGAAAGGGAAAAAGTTAATAAAAACCCACAAAAGAGATTTGGTTATTATGCCTGAACTTGTCGGTGTTAAAATGGGAGTTTACAACGGAAGGGATTTTGTTCCTGTTGAGATTACATTTGAAATGCTCGGCCACAAGCTTGGGGAGTTTTCAATTTCAAGGGCTAAAACAAAACATTCTAAGGAGGACAAATCGGGCAAGAAAAAAGCTCCTAAGAAAGAATAAAAATGGCAAAGACAAATACTGAAAAACCAACTGGAAAGGCTCAGGAAAAGAAACAGGCAAAAACTCCTAAAACAAAAAAAGAGGACGTTGTAAAGGCACCAGTTAAAAAGGAAGAAAAGAAAGCTGAGACAGATAAAAAACCAGAAGAAGAAATTAAAAAAGTTGAGGAAACTCCTGTAAAAAAACCAGTTGTTAAGAAAGCCAAAAAATCAAGCGTTACATCTAGAATAGAAAATGCATCAGTATCCACAAAGTTTTCAATTTCAATTTGTAAATTCATACTTCATAAAAAAATTCCAAGGGCAATAAAAGAACTTGAAGAAGTTTCCAACTTGAGAAAAGCAGTTCCAATGAAAGGAGAATACGCTCACCGAAAAGGAAAAATGATGTCAGGAAAATATCCTGTTAATGCTTCGAAGATGTTTATTGTGCTTTTAAAAAATCTTCAGGCAAATGCAAACCAGCATGACCTTGAAGAACCTGTAATCACGATGGCAGTTGCAAACAAAGGTTCAACTGTGTATGGTTCAAGGGGAAGAACCCTTAAAAAAAGAACACATATAACAATCACTGCCTCAGAAAAAAAATCGAAAAATAAAGAGGACAAAAAATAAAATGGATGAAAAAAACATAGTAAAATTCAAAAAAGAAGAGTTTTCAATGAAAGAGAAAATAAAGGATGAAATTGGAAAAGGAAAAGTTTCCAAGGTAAAAATCGAATACACCCCCGTCGGGGAGAGAATCATAATCTCAACAAATAAGCCAGGACTCGTTATTGGAAGGGGTGGCGAAAGAATTGAGCAAATTACCAATATGATAAGAAACAAGTTCAAGCTTGAAAATCCACATGTTGAAATTGAGGAAATAAAAAACCCTGATTTTGATTCACGTGTGGTTGCTGATGAACTTGCTCTTGGGCTTGAAAGATTCGGCCCTCTAAAATTTAAAGTCCTTGCTTACAGAGCACTTCAAAGAATAATGAAGGCCGGAGCTCTTGGGGCAGAAATAAGACTTACAGGAAAACTTCCAAGTTCACGTGCAAAATCATGGAGATTTGCCCAGGGTTACCTTAAAAAAGCGGGTGATAGTGCAAATGCAGTTGACAGGGCAAAAGCAGTGTCAAACACCAAACCGGGAGTAGTAGGGATAAAGGTAAGTATACTTCCTCCGGATGCATTGCTAAAGGATAGGATAAAGGTTGATGAAAAATTAATTGCAAAACTTAAAAAAAATGCAGAAAGAGTTGACAACCCCCTAAAAAAAAGCAAAAAATCAACCCCTAAAAAAGGGAGTAAAAAATAATGGCAATCTTAAAAGCAAAGGAGATAAGGCAAATGAAAAAAAATGAGAAGGAAACAAAATTAAAAGAACTAAAACTTGAACTTGCAAAATCAAAAGCAAAATCCTCCCAGGGAACTTCATCAAAGATCCGAGAAATAAAAAGAACAATAGCGAGGTTATTAACAATAAATTAAAATGGAAATTTGCCCAAAGTGCGGACTGCCAAAACCAGCATGCGTATGTGAAGAAATTGTAAAAAGCTCACAGAGAATAAGAATTACAACGGATAAAAAAAGATACGGAAAAATTGTAACAATCGTTTCCGGTTTTGATAGTTCGATAAACACAAAAAAAATAGCAAAAGAACTCAAAAATGAACTTGCATGCGGAGGAACAATGAAAGACAAAAAAATTGAACTCCAGGGAGAGCACGTTAAAAAAATAAAACCAATCCTTGTCAAACTTGGATTTGATGAAGATTCAATAGAAGAATAATGGCAAAAAAACAGAATAAAAAACCAGAATTGGATGAGAAAATGGATGTAAAATGCAAAGACAGAGAATGTCCCTTCCATGGGAATTTAAAAACTCACGGGAGAATTTTCAAAGGGATAGTTGTCTCAAAACATGACAAGAGAATTGCAGTGGAAATGGAAAGAATGGTTTATGTGAAAAAATATGAAAGGTACTCAAAGAAAAAAACAAAGATTCATGCAAGACTCCCAAGATGCGTGGATAAAGATGTGAAAATTGGAAATTGGGTAAAAGTAAAGGAGTGCAGACCACTGAGCAAGATAATTCACTTTGTGTTTTTAGAGAAAATAAAAAATGGAGATGAAGAGAAATGAAAGCAAATCAAAGATTTTCATTAATCCAAAAAAATATACGGAGGTTATTTTGAATGAAAGCAATAAGCGCCAGAACAACTGCAGGATGCAATCTTGGAACGAAAATGATTGCGGCTGACAACAGCGGGGCAAAAATAGTAAAAATTGTTTCAGTTAAAAGAGGCAAGGGAAAGAAAGGAAAGCAAATGTGCGCAAAACTTGCAGACATGGTCAAAGTATCAGTAAAATCGGGAGACCCTGAAATGAAAGGGAAAGTTTTTGATGCAGTTTTAATACGGCAAAAAAAACCGTTCAGAAGATTAAACGGGGAAAGAATAGGTTTTGAAGACAATGCGGTTGCACTTTTAAAAGATGACAAAGGGAACCCAAAAGGAACACAAATCAAAGGACCAATTGCAAAGGAGATTTTGGAGCGCTGGCCACAGGTCGCAAAAATCGCTTCAATAGTTTACTAAAATGAAAAAATTTTCGACACACTGGACAGGGAGTAAAAATCCCGGAAAGCAGAGGAAATACTCGGCGAATGCACCAATTCATATAAAAAGAAAAATGTTAAGTGTGAACCTTACTAAAAACCTTCGGGAAAAATACAAGACACGAAACATTGAATCAAGAAAAGGGGACAGTGTAAAAATAATGAAAGGAAAGTACAAAGGAAAAACAGCGAAGATAAATATCATAAAAACAAAGTCAATGCAAATTTATCTTGATGGAATTCAAAAAAAGAAACAGGATGGGTCAATGGTGAATATTCCCTTCAGGGCGTCAAACCTCCAAATTACGGAAATTTACCTGGATGACAAAAGAAGATTCAAAAAATCAAAATCTGAAATAAAAACAGAAAACTCTAAAAAAGAAGAAAAGTCCGAAGTTAAAAGGGAATTAAAAATTAAGGAAAATAAAAAATGAAAAGACACCTAAAAAGACAGGCAGCACCCAAGAACTGGCCAGTTCCAAGAAAAGGAACAACTTTTATAGTTACACCTAATTCAAAGGGACTTCCTGTTTTGGTTTTGCTAAGAGACCTAATGAAAGTTGCAAGGGACAGGAGTGAAGTTAAAAAGGCAATACACAAAAAAGACCTTATAATTTCAGGAAAAGTTGTCAGCCATGAAAAGAAAAGCCTTGAACTCTTTGACACTCTGACTATCGTTCCTTCAAAAGAATATTATCGGATTGTTCTGTCTGACAAGGGAAAATATGGTATTGAAAAAATAGATGAAAAAAGTTCGAAGACAAAAGTTTCAAAAATTATAGGGAAAAAAACACTAAAAAACAAGAAGAAACAAATCAACCTTGCGGATGGAAGAAATTACCTGTGCGACTCAAAATGCGCTGTTAATGACTCTGTGGTTATTGACCTTGAAAAAATAAAAGTTGTAAAAATAATTCCTATGAAGGAAAAGACTGAAGCATTGGTCATTGGAGGAAAACACGCCGGAATGAAGGGAAAAATAATTAAAATCCTTGAAGAAAGCAAGATGGCCGAAATTGAATCGGACGGCAAAAATTTCAAAGTTTTAATTAAACAGTTAATGGTGATTGAGTAATGGAACAAAAAAAATCAGATAACAAAATGAGAGAAATAAAAATTGAGAAAGTGGTCCTAAGTATAGGAGGAACAGGAGATTACCTTGCGAAAGGCCACAAGCTTCTTGAAATTTTGACAGGAAAAAAACCTTCAAAAACAACCTCAAGAAAAAGAATCCCCTCTCTGGGAGTGCGCCCGGGACTTGAAACAGGAAGTGTTGTCACAATTAGAAAAAACCCGGAAGAGACACTAAAAAAAATGCTTATAGCCATTGAAAATGTATTAAAGAAAAAACAGATTAGTGAAAACAACTTTTCATTCGGCATTCCGGAATATATTGAGATTCCCGGAACCCAGTATGTAAGGGAAATTGGAATTATGGGGCTTGACGTTACAGTAGTGTTTAAGAGAGCAGGAAGAAGGGTAAGACTAAAAAAAGCAAAAAGTGCGAAAATCCCGAAAAGGCAAGTTATAACAAGGGAAGAAATAATTAAATTCATGTCCGAAAAATTCGGAACGAGGTTTAAATAAAATGACTGCAAGTGACTGGAAAAAAATATTCAAACAATTAAATGCGAAGCCTGCTGTTAAGGAAAAATTCCTGAAGCACTGCAAACCTAAAGAAAGAAAGACCGGTATTGCAGTTAAAAAGTGCGAAAGATGCGGAAGGTTTGGAGCCCACATAAACTCATACGGACTTAATCTTTGCCGACACTGCTTTAGAGAAATTGCAACGGAGATAGGCTTTAAAAAATATAGTTAAAATGGCACACGATATAGTTGCGGACGCATTAAATATGATGAAGAACGCAAAAAAGGCAGGGAATGAAAACGTGAAGATAAAGATAATTTCAAATCTGTTAATTGAAGTTTTAAAAATCATGAAACAGGAAGGAGCAGTTAAAAAATATAAAATAAATCCTAAAGACAAATCAATTGAAGTCGCTCTCGGAGATTTTACCGAGTGCAAATCAATAAAACCACGGTTCAGCTGCGACAAAACTCAAATTGAAAAGTACAGAAGAAGATATCTTCCTTCAAGAAACCTTGGAGTGGTGATTATCTCGACAAATAAGGGCCTTATGACACACGAAGAAGCTGAAAAAGAAAAAACAGGGGGTAGCTTGATTGCTTATTTTTACTAATGAGAAGGCCATTATCAAAAAAAATCCAGATCCCTGAAGGAGTTGAATTAAAAATTGAAGGGAGCAAAGTTAAAGTGAAAGGGCCTGAAGGGGAAATTGAAAGGGAGTTTAACTTTGGAAAGGTTAAGGCTCAGGTAAAAGAAAAAGAAGTTATTTTGTCAAACGAAAAATCAACAAAAAATGAAAAAAAAATGATGAACACTGTATCCGCACATATCACCAACATGGTTAAAGGTGCTCAAAAGAAATTTGAATATCACCTTAAAATCTGTTTTGGGCATTTTCCGTTCACAGTGAAGCAAGAAGGAAATTCCGTTTTAATAAAAAACTTTCTGGGAGAAAAAGTTGAGAGAAGAGTAAACATCCCTGAAAACGTTGACGTTGAAATAAAAAAAGAAATGATTCTTGTAAAATCAATGAACAAGGAACTTGCAGGCCAGGCTTCAGCAAATTTTGAGATCGCTACAAAAATTAGAGGAAGGGATAAAAGAATTTTTCAGGATGGAATTTATATAATTGAAAAGGACGGAAAAAAGATATAATAAAATGGCAAAATTTCTGAGACGGGACGCGAAAAGGTTTTCAAAGTTTGGAAAAGGAAAAGGCAAAAAAGCTAAATGGAGAAACCCCACCGGAAGAGATAACAAAATGAGAGAGAAAAGAAAAGGCTACCCTGCAGTTGTCAGCATTGGTTACAAAAAGAGTTCAGATTCAAAGAGAGAGATTATAAAAATTTCAAACATTAAAGACCTTGAAATTTCCACAAAAGGACAAATTCTTGTTTTGGGAAGAATCGGAGCAAAAAAAAGAGCCCAAATTGCAAAAAAATCCGTTGAGCTAAAATTAGAATTTGAAAATTTCAATCCTAAAAAATTCCTAAAGAATTTTAAAAATAAAGAAAAATCTAAGAAAGAAGATGAAAAGAAAGAAAAAAATTCGACCGATAAAAAAGGAGAAGATAAAAAATGATTATTAAGAAAAAAAATCTTGCGGCCAAAGCACTTGGAGTTGGAAAAGACAGAATTAAGTTTGTGAGACTAAGACTTGATGAAATAAAAGAAGCAATTACAAAGCAGGACATGAGGGACCTTCTTGAAAGCGGCGCAATTATTTTAAAACCCGTCAAGGGAAGAAGGACAAATGTAAAAAGAAAAAACAAAAGAGGAACCGGCAAAGTCAGAAAAAAAGTGAACAAGAGAAAGCAAAATTATGTAAAGATTACAAGAAAATTAAGGGAATATATTAAAGACTTAAAAAGACGGGGAAGCCTAACTCCTGATGAAGTTAAGCAATTGAGAATTCAGATAAGAAATAAAAATTTTAAAAGCAAGTCAAATTTTAAGATGCACATTGAGGGAATGAAAAAATGAAAGCAAATCAAAGATTTTCATTCATCCAAAAAATACACGGAGGTTATTTTGAATGAAAACACTAAAAAGAAGAAAAAGAGAAAGAAAGACAGATTACCTGGTTAGACTTAAGCTTTTGAAAAGTGAAAGGCCAAGAGTAGTATTTAGAAAGACTAACAAGAGTGTAATTGTTCAGTATGTAAAAAGCGATGAAGCAAAGGATAAAATTATTTTTGGAATCACTTCAAAAGCCCTGTTAAAATATGGATGGCCGGAAAACCTTTCGGGCAGTTTAAAATCAATTCCTGCAACTTATCTCACCGGATACTTAACCGGGAAAAAGATTGCAAAAGAAAAACTTGAAACTCCAATTGTGGACTTTGGAATGCAAAGGGTGATTAAAAAATCAAAACTTTTCGCTTTTTTGAAGGGGATGATTGACTCAGGGATGAAAATAAACTCTCCCGAAGAAAATTTTCCGGAGGAAGAAAGAATTTCCGGAAAAAAGGCAAAGGAAGATATTTCAAAAGTATTTGCGGAGGTAAAGTCAAAAATAGACAAACTGTAAAATGGAAAAAGAAGAAAAATCCAAATCAAAAAAAGAAATTGAAGCAATAAAAAAAACTGCCGAGGCTTACGGAACAGTTTCTGAGGAAATTGGGGAAAAATTTAAAGATGAAAAAAAAGTTTATGAAGAAGAGATTGAAAAAGAAGAACCTAAAGAACAACCAAAATCCCAGGACGAAGTAATAAAAGCAAAAAGGTCTGAAAAAAGAGATAGAAAAGCCGAGGAAGAAAGGGCACACTTGGAAAGCTGGGTTCCAAAAACAAAGCTTGGAAAAGACGTTAAAAACGGGAAGATAAAAAATATCGATGAAATACTTGACAAAAATCAAAAGATTCTTGAGAGTGAAATTGTTGACCTTCTTCTCCCGATAAAAACGGACTTGATTGCAATTGGCCATGCAAAGGGAAAATTCGGAGGGGGAAAAAGAAGAGCATGGAGACAAACTCAGAGAGTTACCCAGGAAGGAGGGGTTATGACTTTTTCCGCGATGGCTGTTGTGGGAGATGAGAATGGACACATTGGGGTCGGCGTCGGAAAGGCAGGCGAAACTCTTCCAGCAAGAGACAAGGCTACAAGGAAAGCAAAGTTAAACCTCATAAAGATAAAAAGGGCATGTTCAGCTTTTGACTGTTCGTGTGAAGATCCCCACTCAATCCCATTTGTAATTGAAGGAAAATCTGGAAGTGTCAGAATAAAAATTATTCCTGCTCCCCAGGGAACAGGTCTCGTTGCTGCAAAGGAACTCCAGAAAATTTTGAAACTTGCAGGAATAAAAGATGTTTACTCACAAACCAAGGGAAAGGTAAGAACAACTTTCAATTTAATTAAAGCAACAATGGACGCATTGGAAAAAACAAACAGAAAATGAAATCAGATACAAAGATAGCAGTAATAAGAATAAGAGGACAAATTGGCATAGACCAGGACATAAAAGAAACTTTATTCAGGCTGAAGATAAGAAGGAAGTATTCATGTGTAGTTTTAGAACCCAACCAGATTAATCTTGGGATGATAAAAAAAGTGAGAAGCTTTGTGTCATACGGGGAAATCTCAAAAGAAATTTACGAAGAACTTTTGAAAAAAAGAGGAATTAAGAATTCAGAAGGAAAACTCAAGCCTTTTTTCAGACTTCACCCTCCAAGAGGCGGCGCAGAGACAAAACTTCACTATCCAAAGGGAATTCTTGGAGAAAACAAGGAAATAAATAAATTGATAGAGAGGATGTTATAATGAAAACAAAGAAAAGGAAAAAATCTTCAAGAATGCACGGGCACGGAATGGGAACTCACGGAAGTGGTTCTAGAAAAAACAAAAGAAAATCCGGGCATAAAGGAGGAGTTGGAATGAGCGGTTCGGGAAAAAGAGCAGATCACAAAAAGACACTTATCACAAAACTTTATGGCCACGACTATTTTGGAAAGCAGGGTGTGACCTCTAGGGGAACTAAAAAAGATAAGAGACAGAGGATAAATGTTGGAGACATTGAAAAAAGCCTTGAGAAATATTCAAAAAAAACGACTGCAGGATATGAAGTTAAGCTTGAAAATTATAAAATTCTTGGAAAAGGGGAAGTTAAAAACAAACTAATTGTAACCTGCCTTGAAGTTTCAGCCTCGGCAAAAGAAAAAATTGAGAAAGCCGGGGGAAGTGTTAGTGTAAAAGTAATAAAGGAAATTGTTACGCCAAAGATAGTTAACCCCAAGCATGAAAAAAAAGCAGGGAAGAAATAGGATATTATTTTTTCCTTCTAAAAACTTCTTTAATCCCCTCAAATGAAACAATTGAGCCCATGGCAAACATTAAAAGTGAAATTATTGTAAGGGCAAGATTTCCTTCTGAAATATACCCTCCTGTTCTGAAAGTTAAATACAAAAGAGAATACATTGTTGTGACGAGTACAAAAAGCATAGGAACAACCACAAACTTCACATTTATTTTTTTAGAAATGAAATATGCAGAAACCCCAATTAAAGTAATTGAGGCAATAAGCTGGTTCGAAGTTCCAAAAAGGCGCCAAAGAGTCTGATAAGAATTTGTGACTGCAAGAAGCCAGGCAGGAACCAAAACTATCAAAGTTACTAAAAATCTGTTTTTTATTTTTGGGAAAAGGGTTTCTGAAAAAACAAATCGTCCAAGACGTGAAGAAGTGTCAACGGAAGTTAAAATGAACTGATTTACCATAAAGGCTCCAATAAGCCCTGCAACTGAAATAGTTATAAGAGGGATTCCCAAATTTCCAACAATGTTTCCAAACCCCTGTGAGAAAAGAATTATCCACCCTCTTCCTAAAAGATCCTGAAATCCTCCCACGAGACCCTCTCCCCAACTAAGACCGGAAACCACAACCACCGTAACCAAAATTGGCAAAAGCCCCTCGAGAAGCATCCCCCCGTATCCAACTCTCTTCGCATCCGACTCTTTTGAAAGTTGTTTACTTGTTGTTCCGGAAGAAACTAACCCATGAAACCCTGAAACTGCTCCACAGGCAACAGTTATAAAAAGGATAGGCCAAAGGGCAAAACTTCCTCCCGAAATATAAGCGGGAGCATCAATTAACGGACCAAGAATTAAAATTCCAATGAACCCAAGGGCAAGAGTAAAAATTAATTGAATTGAACTCAAATAATCTCTCGGACGAAGAAGAACTGAAACCGGAATTACAGATGCAATAAATGCATATGCAAAAATTAAAGTTATCCAAAAAATTCTTGTGAATTCCGGGTTAATCAATTCTGAAGAGACCTGAAAAACTTCGCCTGCCCAAATTGAAAGTGCAATTAAAATTATTGCAGAAGTGATTAAAATTCCATGGTTTGTTTTGTATTTTTCAACCCCAAACCCAAAAAGAAGGGCAACAAGAGTTATTGTTGCAAGAGGAATTATAAGATTAGGTTTTTCAATTATGCTTTCTGCTGAGGAAACGCTAAAAACTGTAACAACCAGAATTAAGGTAATAAAAATCATAAGACCAAACACCCATCCGGCTCTTTTATTGAGATGTTTTTTTGTAATTGCGGCAA
The DNA here is from genome assembly GCA_018830845.1 of Nanobdellota archaeon. Taxonomy (GTDB): domain Archaea; phylum Nanobdellota; class Nanobdellia; order Pacearchaeales; family GW2011-AR1; genus GW2011-AR1. The sequence continues at coordinate 3,443 of JAHJRS010000083.1, read as the reverse complement.
CACCCTCTGCTTTATTTCTTACCGAAGCAATTAAAGAAATATAATCATGCATTGCTCCTATAAAAACTGAACCGATTAGAACCCAAATAGCGACAGGAAGCCATCCAAAATAACTTATTGCAAGAATTGGCCCAATGATTGGACCCGCGCCGGCGATTGAAGCAAAATGGTGCCCTGCAAGAAAAATTTTTTTTGCGGGAGAAAAATCAACTTTGTCTTTATTAATTAAAGCAGGGGTTTTATTTTTGTCATTAATTTTTAACTTTTTTTCAATAAACCTTCCGTAAAACCTATACCCCAAATACATCCAGACAATTGCAACCACCACAATTATTGCCGCGTTCATTTTTTCACCACTTAACAAAACAAAGAAAAGATATATTATAAGTTTAATTGAAAGTATTTTTTTCCTTCCAACAACCTTTAAAAACTATTTTTATTTTCAATAGGAATGGATTTAAAGGGGATTTTCAATTACATCCCGGAAATAACTTCACCGGAAGAAAAAAAAGTTAGTTTTAAAGTTAAACTGAAATGGACAATTATAATCCTGGCCTCTTTTTTTGTTCTTGCAAACACTCCTCTTTATGGAATAACTGCAAACTCTCTTGAACAGTTTAAATATCTCGCAATCATACTTGGAACGGACTTTGGTTCAATAATTTCTCTTGGAATTGGACCAATCGTAATGGCCTCAATTATTCTGCAGCTTTTGACCGGTGCGGGAATAGTAAATATAGATACAACAACTCTTGAAGGTAAAAAGTTTTTTCAGGGAGTTCAAAAACTTCTTGTTTTCTTTTTCATAATATTTGAAGCGTGTGTTTATGTTTTTATGAACGGGCTTCAGGCAGCTCCGGGATATGCGTGGATTGTGATTTTCCAGCTCATAATCGGGGGACTTGCCATTTTTTATATGGATGAACTTTCAACCAAATGGGGATTTGGTTCAGGGGTAAGTTTGTTTATTGCCGCAGGAGTCTCATGGAGACTGTTTACAAGCGCCTTCCAGTTTATTGATCAGCAGGGGGCAAATTGCCTTGTTGACTTTGCGGGAACACCTTGTTCAGGTAAGGTTCTTGTTTTAATCCAATCTATTATTACAAAAGATTCAATCACTCTTCTCTCTGCACTCGCCGCTATAATTGTTACAGCTTTAATTTTCCTTGCAGTGGTTTGGGTGCAATCACTTAAAGTTGAAATTCCTCTTTCATACGGGAAAATAAGAGGTTACGGGGTTAAGTGGCCACTTTCATTTTTCTACGCAAACGTTATACCTGTGATTCTTGCTGCTGCACTTATTGCAAACATGCAGTTGTTTGGAGGGATTTTGGAAAACTGGCTTGGTTATCCTACTTTTTTAGGTGAATTTGTAAACGGTCAGGCGGTTTCAGGACTTTCATTCTGGCTCGGAAGCACAAACCTTTTAGACCTTGCAATAAGAGGAGGAATTTTGCCCACATATATTCTTCAGGGAATAATACATATAATTGCATTCGTAATTTTATGTACTGTGTTTAGTATTTTCTGGGTAAAGTCTTCGGCAATGGATGCAAAATCCCAAGCGAAAAAGATTGCCTCCTCAGGGTTGCAGGTTGCAGGATTCAGGCAGGACATAAGAGTTTTAGAATCAATTCTTGACAGATATGTTATGCCTTTAACTGTTATGGGAGGAATTGCAATTGGATTCCTTGCCTCTTTCACTGACTTATTCGGTGCAATTGTTTCAGGAACAGCAATACTTCTTGTAATTATGATTATGTTCCAGTTCTACCAGAACATTGCACAGCAACACATGACTGACATGAACCCTGCTCTTAGAAAGTTCATGGGCGGCGGACAATAATTTTATTTTCAAAAACCAACTTTTAAAAAGCAATTTTCACTTTAGATAAAGAAAGAAAAATGGCAAACAAAGAAGGAAGCTTTAAACTTGTTGGGATTATTATGGGAATTTCCCTTTTAATTGCAGCATTATGGGACCAACTTCCATGGCTCTCGGGTTCAATTCATGCAATTTTAGACCCTACGGCGGGATTTCTTCTTGACTTGGAGCTTACTCTTGGAATGATTGCAATTGTTTTATTTATATCAGTTGGAACAACAATTATCCAAAAATATGCGACTGACCAAAAAACTCTAAAGGAGCTAAAAAAAGAGCAAAAAATTCTTCAAAAGCAAATGAAAGAGTTTAAGGATGACCCGCAGAAAGTCATGGAGCTTCAAAAAAAGCAGTTTGAATTCATTCCAAAAACAATGAAGCTTTCGATGCGAGCAATTGCCTACACAGGAATTCCTTTTATTCTTTTTTTCAGATGGTTTAGTGATTACTTTGTCTCTGCAGGAAATCCCGTATTTTTAGGATTTATGGGGTGGTTTATTTTTTACCTTTTAACCACAATAATATTTTCAAGCATATTGAAAAAATGGATGGATGTGGTTTAGGGTCCAATTGGAAAACTTGAGAACCAAAAACTTAAAAACGAACTTCTTTTAAAAAAAACATGGACAAGGAGCTTGAAGAAAAATTTAGAATTTTTGAAAGGGAGATTATGCAAATACAACAGGAACTGCAGGCTGTTGAAGCCGCGTTAATTGACCTTGGAAAAATAAACCTTGGTCTTGATGAAATAAAAGACAAAAAGGATTCAGAAATTCTTGCCCAGATAGGAAGGGGTATTTTTGTAAAGGCAAAATTATTGTCTGATGAATTAACTGTTGATGTTGGCGATGGAAATTTTGTTAAAAAAACAATTCCTGAGACAAAGGACCTAATTGAAGAGCAGGTTCAAAAATTGGATTCAATGAAAAACGAACTTGAAGGGGAACTTGACAGGATAAACCAAGAAATCACTCAGGCACTTATCGCACACAAAGAAAAAGAAAATCCTCATGATAAAAATTCACATGAAGGGCATAATCACTAAAGAATATAAAAAGATAAAAACCTATTTCTGATTTTGCTCTTATGAAGGAAAAATATATTCCTGTTTATTCTGAGGGGGAAATAATTGTTAAATTTAAGGATGGGTTAGGGGAAGAATTTGCAAAAGATTTCGCAAGGCAGTTGGGTTATGAAAACTTGGAAAAAAATTTTGTGATTGGTTACACCATAAAAACAAAAAAAGGTGAAGAGGAAAAGGCAATAAAAAAGTTCATAGGTTATAGTGAATTTGTAGAATTTGTTGAAAGAAGGGATATAAAATATGAGAAAAGACTTGAGCTTTCACAAACTCTTCAGGAAGAGGTTAGAGAAATTGAAGATGTGTGTTGCGAAGTTGCAGATAAAAAATTCAAAAAAAATCTTGAAAAATTAATAAAAAAAATAAAAAATTATCATGACCCGGATTAGCCAAGATTTAAAAATTAAACTTGGCTTGCCCTCTTATGTTAGAGTCTTTAATAAACCCCAAAAGAGCTGAGAAAGGTCCGTGGAAAATGTT
>JAHJRS010000082.1 GCA_018830845.1 Nanobdellota archaeon | reverse complement strand
TCCAAAAGACATAAAAGAAACTTTTGACCGGCTCGGAATTCCCGAAGCTGAAAAGAATTCCCTTGGGGGGGTTGGCGCACAATATGAAAGTGAAACAATTTATCATAATCTAAAAAAAGATTTGGAGAAAAAAGGGGTAATTTTTGTTGACTGTGATACAGGACTTAAAGAGCAAGAGGAACTTTTTAAAAAATATTTTATGACTACTTGTATTTCCCCAAGCCTCCATAAATTTTCCGCGCTTCATGCTGCAGTATGGAGTGGAGGGACTTTCATTTATATTCCAAAGAATGTCAAGGTAGAAATTCCCCTTCAGGCATATTTCAGGATGAATTCAAAAAAAGGAGGGCAATTTGAACACACTTTGATAATTGCCGACGAAGGCTCAGAACTTCATTACATAGAGGGATGTTCGGCTCCGCAGTATGTTGAAAGTTCTCTTCATGCAGGCTGTGTTGAAATCCATGTACTAAAAGGTGCAAGAGTAAGGTACTCTTCGATTGAAAACTGGTCCAAAAATACTTACAACCTGAATACAAAGCGTGCAGTTGTTGATGAAAACGGAATAATTGAATGGGTAAACGGAAATCTCGGAAGCCATACTACAATGCTTTATCCAGCAAGCATACTTAAAGGAAAAAATGCAAGATCAGATTATATTGGAATTGCATATGCAGGAAAAGGACAATACCAGGACACGGGGTGCAAAGTCTATCACTTGAATGAAAATACCTGCTCAACGGTTCTCTCAAAAGGAATCAGCGTCGATGGAGGAGTGAGTTCTTATAGAGGTTTAGTTAAAATAAATGTAGGAGCAAAAAATTCGAAGTCATCAGTACGTTGTGACGGGCTTATGCTTGACAACAAAAGCAAAGCGATGACTCTGCCCTCAATGGATGTTCATGAAAATGAAGTTGAAGTTTCACACGAAGCAGCAGTTGGAAAAGTGGGGGAAGAGGACCTTTTTTACCTAATGAGCAGGGGACTCTCTGAGGAAGAATCAATAAAATTAATAGTCTCTGGTTTTATTGAGCCCGTTGTGAAGGCCCTGCCACTTGAATATGCCGTTGAATTAAATAAATTAATTGAACTTGAAATAGAGAATTCTGTTTGTTAAAGATGAAAACTGATTCAATGTACAAAGAAGAAATTATGGAAATATATCTGGAAAAACCCAATTTTGGAAAATTAAAAGAAAAAACACACTCTGCAAAACTGAAAAATCCAAGTTGTCATGATGAATTTACAATTGAACTAAATATTAAAGAAGGAAAAATAAAAGAAGCCGGATTTTACGGAGAAGGATGCGTTATTTCAACAATTTCAACAGCACTCTTTACAAAAAAAATAAAAGGAATGAATCTGGAAGATGCAAAAAAATTGACAAAAAAAGACATTGACAAGATTATTGGAATTGAAGTCATTCAAACAAAAATAAACTGTGAACTTCTTCCTCTGGAGATTTTAAGGAGAATGAAGTGATGCAAAAAATCCTTGAAATAAAAGATCTTCACGTTGAAGTTGAAAGAAAAGAAATCTTGAAAGGGATAAATATGATTCTTGATTTGGGAAAAATTAATGCCCTTATGGGTCCAAATGGATCGGGAAAATCCACTTTAGTAAATGCCATAATGGGGCACCCCAAATATATTATTACAAAAGGTGAAATTATTTTTGATGGCGAGGATATAACAACTCTTTCCCCCGACAAAAGAGCAAAAAAAGGTATCTTTTTGTCATTTCAGTATCCGAGAGAAATTTCCGGGGTGAGTGTTTCAAAATTTTTAAAAACTGCTTCAAAAGAACTGGACCCCAACTTCTCCCTTTTCGAATTCAAAAAAAATCTTAAGGAAAAAAGAGAAATTCTTGGAATAACTTCAGAAATGACTGAAAGATATTTGAATGAAGGTTTTTCTGGAGGAGAAAAAAAGAAAAATGAAATTTTGCAGATGCTTGTTTTTAACCCCAAATTAATAATTCTTGACGAAACGGATTCAGGGTTGGATATTGACTCATTGAAAACTGTTGCAAAAGGCGTAAACAAAATAATGGATAAGAAAAAAAGCGTCTTAATTATTACACACTACAAAAGAATTTTGGAATATATAAAGCCTGACAAGGTTTTTATTATGATTAATGGAAAAATAGCCCTTGAGGGGGATGGAAAACTCGCTGACGAACTAGATGAGAGAGGGTATGGTTGGATAGAAGAAAATTAAAAAACTACTCACTTTTTAATCTGTTTCAGAAGCCAGAGTATCAAAAGAACAAGAGCGGTAATGATGAGGACTCCATAAATCCACCCAAAGAACATCATACCATATCCATAAGTTCCATACATTGTTCCCATCATTCCACTATAACTTCCAAATCCCATTCCACCAAATAGGAAGAATAAAACCACTACTGCAATAATAATCCCTGTCAACGTCTCTTTTTTCATTTTATTTCTAAGGCATTAATCATATTTAAATTTTTTCCTCCGGAGTAAATTGGCATTTCCAACAACTGTTATTGATGAAAGAGCCATTGCAATCTCTGCAATGACGGGATGTAAAACTCCTGCGACAGCAAGAGGGATTGCAATTGTATTGTACGCAAAGGCCCAGAACAAATTCTGCTTTATTTTTGAAAATGTTGCCTTGCTCAATTCTATTGCCTGGCAAACTCCCATTAAAGAACCATTTGTTAAAACAATATCTCCAGCTTCTATTGCAATGTCCGTCCCTGTTCCCATTGCAATTCCGACATTTGCCTGTTTTAATGCCGGAGCATCATTAATTCCATCCCCGACAAAAGCAACAAAAGTCCTGTCACTTTTCCCCTGCAATTTTTTAACTTCTTCGGATTTGTCTTCAGGTAAAACATTTGCAATGACTTTTTTT
>JAHJRS010000081.1 GCA_018830845.1 Nanobdellota archaeon | reverse complement strand
GTCCGTGGAAAATGTTTTTTATCGGTCTTTTATATGCATCCCTTTCAATAATTCTTGTGAAACTCTTTTTTTCGGGGGACCCTGTTCTTGTAAAATATTCGGGGCTTCTTGTTGTCACCTTCTGCACAATGTTTTCACTTCCATTCATGTTTTATATAATAAAACAGGAGGAAAAAGAGGATGAATATCCTGGGGGGATAAGAAGGATATGGAGCGTTCACAAGGATGCAATGCTTGCCCTAATATTTCTTTTTTTAGGTTTTGTTGTTGCATTTTCATTCTGGTTTTTGGTCTTACAGGATTCAACTCTTCTTAATGCCCAGATTGAAACTTATTGTGCAATAAATGCTCCGGAGCAAATTGAAGGGTGCGTGGCTCAATATTCAACAGGTGGTTTTTTGAGCCTGACAGGAGGGGTGACGGGGATGGCCAGATTCACAAGCATTTTAGAAAATAATCTTTATGTTATGATTTTTACAATTATGCTCTCCTTAATATTTGGAGCGGGGGCAATTTTTATTCTTGCATGGAACGCGACCGTAATCGCAAGTGCTGTCGGAGTTTTTGCACAATTCCAGATTTCCGAAATCCCAAGAGGAATTCTACGATATATGATTCACGGACTTCCTGAAATAACAACCTACTTTTTGGCGGCTCTTGCCGGGGGAATTATTGGAACGGGAATTATAAGAAACGGAATAAAAAGTGAAAGATTTGTCCATGTCATTGAAAATGCCCTTATCCTTCTTTTTATTGCAATAGTTATTCTTATTATTGCAGGATTGATGGAAGTTTATTTCACTCCCTTGTTTTTTTAGAGTTTAACTCCTTTTTGTTTTCTTAAGAAAAAACCAGACCACTGCCACAACCAAAATCACTCCTATTAAAATCCAAAGCCAAGTTAGGTTTGTTTTTGTTTCTTCTGCTCCTTCTGCTTCTCCAGGGGTTTCCCCTGAAGTTATTTCCCCTTCAGGAACTGGTTCTTCAATCGATAAAAGAGTTATACTTGCTTTGCTATCCAAAATTGAGTTGAGAATCACTTCAAGATCATAAGAGTTATCTCCGTTGAGGTCAAACTTTTTTGTCTCTGCGACGTTTAACGTTACCTCTTGAGGTTCTGAGGCAACTTCAATTACTGCACTTGAACCAGTAATAGACTTCACTCCAATGTAGTGAGTTTCACCATCAAATTTTATTCTTACACGGTGTTTTTCTGCCAGTTCTCTTGTAATAACCCGTTTTTGAGTAAAATCAACGTCATCTTCAACAAAAGTATTTGTATAAAAAGGGGGGTCTGAAGTTGAACCGGTCCCGCCACAACTGCTGGTTGACATTGAATCCGAGTTTAAGGCAGTGTTTCCCGCGCTGTCCGTTGCATTAACAGTTATTGTATAAGAATTCCCACAACTTAATCCTGAAATTGTTGAACCTGAAACGGTTCCGGAAGAACTTGAAAGGACACACGATGGGCCTGAGTCAAGATTGTCGGAACATGAAAAGCTAACTGTTATAGAAGTTGTTGTCGAACTTGATTCAGATAATGAGGCTGTTGGGGCAGTTGTGTCTGCCTGGACAATAAAAGAATCGTTGAGTCCTACATTGTTAACAGTGTCATTCACATAAACGTTCAAAGTGTGATTTCCATCATTAAGGCCTGAAAGGCCAATTGTTCCATTGCACCATCCGCCTAAAAAGCCAATTGACTGATTTGAGCCATTGACATCAATTAAACAGCTGGTTCCTGTTGTTCCGGATAACCCATCAAGAACGGAAATATTTAGAGTAAGAGTTGTTGAATTTTTCTTTGCAGTTGCATTTGTGTAAACTGGAAGAGCGATTGACGGGGCTGAAGAGTCAACATAAATTGAAATGTTTCCTGATGAATTGGCTTTAAAACCTGTGCCATTCCATGCTTCAACAATGAAAGTATAGTTTGATTCTGTTGTGTTGGAAAAAACATACCCTGTTGCACTTCCATTCTGAGCGGTCGCATAAAGAGTATTGTTTGAAAATAGGTAAATTGTATAATTTGCTTCTGCATCTCCTCCTCCTGAAGTCCAGTTCAAAAAGAAATTTCCTTGATCATAATCTGCGGTTGCATTGTTGTTAAATATTAAATCGGTTGGTGCCGAAGGGGCAGCAAGTACGAAAGCTACCACTAAAAATAGAAAAATTACAAAAATAACAAACCCCCTTTTCCAAATCATTATCATTTTGTATTGGAGTCAATGTATTTAAAAGTATTTAAATGTTTTTTTTAAAATTTTGAAACCAATTAAGCAGAAAGAATGGGATTCCCTTTCATCACGGACCCTTTAACCAAACTCCAGTCCAGCTTCAGGAGATTTTTTGCAAAAGGATTTTGAATATTCAACTGAAAATAATCCGATTTCCCTATCTTTCTTGTTTTAATCAGAAATCCTGAATCAATGAAATTTTCAATGAACTTTTGTATTGAATTGTAACTCACATTACTTCCTCTTGAAATTTCTGTTACAGGAAAATCAAAAAAATGATTTTCTATCAAGAAATCAATTACTCTTAGTTGGGGAGTGTCCCCAAAATGCTCTAAAAATAACGATTTATTTTCTTTTTCTTTCATTTTCTACTTTGAAGGCTGTATTTATAATATTTTAGATGTTTTGAACTTTAAATACTTTTCCATATGACAAAACTTCTTTCATTAATAGAAACATTTAAAAATTATAGATTATTTTTTTGTGAATGATTAGAGAGGCGGAGTTAGCGCAGCTCATGTTTAAACTTGCAAGGAGCAAGGAAAATTGGGGTGTAAAATATGACCGACTTGAACACTTTAAAAGATTCCAAAATTTAAAGGAGATTGTGAAAATTTTGGAGAAAAAAAGATGGATATTGGTAAAACATAAGCCCAATTATGTTGGAATCTCATTAAATCCCTCTTTTAAAAAAGAAATTATTGAATTTATAGGGGAGGAAATGCCTTACCTTAAAGGAGTTTTAAAATAAACAGTTTTTACAATTGCAATTAAATTTAAAAATAAAGGAATTATCACTTTTTAATGGATGATCTTACGTTTTTGGGAATTCTCTTTGTTCCAATTGTATTAATGTCATTTTTGATTACACTTGTGTTGACTCCGATATGGATAAAAAGGGCTAAAAAGGAAAAGCTCACGGGGCAAGATGTTCACAAACTAAAAAAGGAAAAGATTGCCGAGGCGGGAGGAATTTCAGTTTTAATTGGATTTATAATAGGGGTTTTTTTGTATGTATCCCTTAAAACATTTTTCTTTGAAACCGAACTAAACCTTATTCGCATACTCGGGCTTCTTTGTGTTATGTTTTTTGCCGCAATCGTTGGAATTTTTGATGATTTTTTAGGATGGAAAAGAGGATTAAAAAACAGAACCCGAATTATTCTTCTTCTTTTTGCCGCAATCCCTCTTGTTGCCCTTAACGCCGGAAATTCAACAATGATGGGAATAGACTTTGGCCTTCTTTACCCTTTAATTTTGATTCCAATTGCAATATTAGCAACAACTTCAACTTACAACTTTCTTGCCGGGTACAACGGTCTTGAGGCAAGCCAGGGAATATTGATTTTGGGTGCGCTTTCAATAATAACTTTTGCAACTGGAAACTTGTGGCTCTCGGTAATTTCTGCATGTATGGTTGCATCTCTTCTTGCGTTTTACTTATTTAACAAATATCCTGCAAAGGTTTTTCCTGGCGACACTTTAACTTACCCTGTTGGAGCTTTAATTGGGGCAATTGCGATTTTGGGAAACATTGAAAAAATTGCAATTTTCTTTTTCATCCCATACATTCTTGAAGTGATTTTAAAACTTAGAGGAAAACTTAAAAAAGAAAGCTTTGGGAAAGTTCAAAAGGATGGCAGCCTTGAATTGAGGTACCCTAAACTTTACGGGCTTGAGCACGTTGCAATTGCTGTTCTTAAAAAAATAAAACCCTCGAAAAAGGCTTACGAGTGGGAAGTTCCTCTTCTTATTAACCTATTCCAGATAGTGGTGATTGTTGCAGGGTTTATAATTTTCTTTTAAGGCAAGAAAGATTTATAAGCCTAAGTTACATAAATGTACCATATGCTACAAAAAAGTACTACCCAGAAGATTTTGGAAATTTTTTTTGATGAGCCCACAAAGGCACATTATCTGAAAGAAATTTCACGAAAAGCCTTAATTTCCCACACCTCAATAAAAAAACCCCTTGAAGAATTAGTAAAGCTGAACCTAATTTTAAAAAGACATGAAAAAAAAGGAAAAAGAAAATTTCCCATTTTTGAGGCAAATCTTGAACACCCTAAATTTAGGAGGCTAAAAAAAAGCTACAATTTGGAAAACCTTTATGAATCTGGAATTGTTGAAAAGATAAGGGATGCATTAATGCCCAGGTCAATTGTCCTCTTCGGGTCCTATTCGCGGGGGGAGGATATTGAAGACTCTGACATTGACATTTTTGTTGAATCAAGTAAGGAAGAAATCAAACTGAAAAGTTTTGAGGATAAACTTAAAAGAAAAGTTAACATGCT
>JAHJRS010000080.1 GCA_018830845.1 Nanobdellota archaeon | reverse complement strand
TTAAAAAGATTATTAAATTCTATTAACTTTTCTCCAAAATGAAGATTTCAAAAGAAAAGAAGGAAAAAATATCAGAACAGATTCTTAATTTCCTTTTTCAGGAAAGTCCAAAACCCGCGTTTACTTCTAAGATAGCAAAGGAAATTGCAAGGGATGAGGAATTCACAAAATCCCTTTTAAAAGATCTCTTTAAAAAAAAGATTGTAAATGAGATAAAAAAGAATCCTGAGGGAATTCCTTACCTCAAAAGATCTAGATGGGGACTATCGGTTACGGCTTATGAGGCATATAAAACCCTCTCTACTTAAAGGTTCTTTTAAAACATCCTAATTCTTTTAAATAGAACATTTCTATTTATTTAATGGATGAAATTAAAGAGGCTTTTAAAAAAGTAAAAAATGAAATTGATAATTTGAAAGAGGATTCTTTTAAAATAAAAGAGGTTCTTTATGAAATGGGAATCTTTCTTGAAAAAATAAATGGGGACCTTCTCAATCTAGAAAAAGGAATTCAGACGGATAAAGAAAAAAGTGTTGCACCCTTATTCCAAAATAAGACAATCTCTTCTGATATTAAGGTCCAAAAAGCCCAAAATTTAGGTATTTCCAGAGGAAATGAAGGGGTTCAGACAGACAGACAGACAGACGAACAGACAGACAGAAGGGGGGAAATTTATCCTTCACAAAGGAAGAAAGAAACCGTAACCGAAGAAATTTCCTCCCTGGAAAAAGCGGCAAATCTTCTTGATTCTCTGGACGGATTGAAAAAGGAGATTCGTCTCAAATTTAAGCACCTTACAAAGCAGGAAATGCTTGTTTTTTCTACAATCTATCAGCTTGAAGAAGAGAAAGGGTTTTCCGATTATAAATCCATTTCAGAAAGGCTGGATCTTACTGAAAGTTCAATTAGAGACTACACTCGTAGATTAGTTCAGAAGGGAATTCCCCTCGAGAAAGTTAAAATAAGGAATAAGGAAGTTCGGTTTATGGTCTCTCCCAATTTAAAGAAGGTTGCATCTTTAAACACAATTTTAAGGTTGGTGGACCTTTAAACTGGTTTTTTTATTTATGTTTTTCTGTTCACCGAATAACTCTTAACTTCTTTAAATTTTATGCCTTTTCTCTCTCCAAAATGGGTTTTCTTTTGGTTCTTTCTCACTTTTGGCTTTTTTGTGTTCTTTTTTCTTCCTTTTTAGGTCTCACTTTCTGCTTTTTAAGCAACTTTTCTTTGGTTTCTTCCGGAATAAATAACCTTTTTTTGCCATTTTTTTCAACAGATTCTTCAATTAAACCCTCACTTTTTGATTTTATTGCATTAATTTGGCCTCTTATTGTAGATTTCTCTTTATTTAGCATTGCTGCAAGGTCTTCATAACTTAGCTTCATGTCAGTATTCAAGAGTATAAACAGAATGGCTCTCTCAGTTACCGAAAAAGTGTTTAAATTTGGTGTTTGAACACCTGTTTGAACACCTGTTTGGACAGGATAAACAGCTGTCTGTTTATTAATCATCTGGCTGTTTGTTTTAAAAGACCTATTTGAACGGGTGTTTGTGTTTAAATTTGTAATAAAAGAGAGTGTGTTTTTAAGTTCTTCAATATCTTCTTTTAACGTCGACAAATCATCTTTTAACTCTTCTATGTCCTTTTTATGCACTTTTTTTTCAGAATCAAGATGTTTAATCCACTCACCAACTGAAAGAATGTCTTTTTTTACCGCTTCGAACCCGATTTTTGTTTCTTTCCGAACTTCTTCCAATTTATTTTTTTTAAAGATCCAAAACATATCTTTTTTAGGAACATTCAATTTAAAAATGTTTTCTTTTTTTGACGCCAAAAAGGCTTTTTTTACAAGTTTTAGGCTATTTTTCTTTATTTTTTCAATTAGCTGTTTGGACAACCAACACCTGTTTTTTACTGCAAAAACACCTGTTTAAACAACGATAAACAGCAAAAAACAACTTTCTCTTTTTATTTTTTAAGAGGGTTTTTTCCTTTTTTAAAAGAAAAGAACTCAAGGAAGGACTTTTCAATTCTCAAAAATCTTTTTTTCACATAGGGTCCCTTAGTGCAAAGAAAAACTCAAAAATTTTAAACTTTTATGGACAAAGTAGGGAAATTTTCCAAAGAACATTTTTCTTATATAATTGTTCGGATAATCCAAGAGAAAAGATCAATTTTCAAAATTTTTCTTCTTAACAAAAGGAAAATTAAAATGTTTTCCCTTAAAATATTTCGCATAATCTTTTAACAAAAAATGTCCTCTTTTTTTAGATTTCTAATTTTTGTTTTTTTAATTTTTTTAATAGTGGATAGTTCTTATAATCTAAATATTGGTTTTAAGAGGCATTTTTAATAGGATTACTTAGGAATTTGAACCTTTATTGCTTTTTTGAACCCTTTTTAGTCCTTTTTTCATTTTTTTGGTTCTTTTTTGATATTCAGCGTAAAGGTTCGTACAAGATATATTATACGAACCCTTAAAAATAACCTTTTTTAGGCATTTTGCACTCCCTCAAAAAAAGAAGGACTTGAATAAAAAATTAAGAGGGGATTTCAAAAATTTGACCCCGAAGAGGGAAAAGTGAGAGTTCTTATTTTAAAAATGATTTTAATAAAGGGACCTTAGTTAAGAGAAATCAAAAAATTCCAAAAGAGAAATTCTCTTCACCGAATAACTTTTCTTATCTTTTAATCAAACAAAATTTAAAAAAGAAATTCCAAATTTAATTCTTGAACTTGAAAAGGAGAGGGGGATTTGGTCGAAAAATTTGATTTTAAAAGTGCAATTTGCTTCAAAAACAGAATAAAGAATTAACAAAAACGGATTGGAATTCAATCTTTTTAAAAAATCATCCATTTAAGAACAAAGTAAATTCCTGTGCCAAGTATTAATAATCCGAGAAGAGCATTGATTTTTTCTATTTTTTTGGGGCTTATTTTGTATTTGTTTTTTATTACAAAGAAATTCAACAAAGTTACCCCCAAAAAAGCACCAGAAAAAGTTGAAGCTGCAAGGACCAGGGAGAGAGAATAATTTCCTGAAATGCTTCCCATCCCAAGAATTGCATATAGGGCAAAAAAAGAGAGGATTACAAAAGGGCTTGCAAGGGCGACAGTAATTCCTGATAAAAATTCTCTTTTTGTGCTTGGCTCTCTGTCAGTTATTATTTCTTTTTTTCCGAATTCTTTTAAGCCAACGCCGATTAGAAAAAGGCCCCCGATACTTTTTATTAAAGGTTCGTTCTCAATTAAAAATTTCGAAATTGCAACAATTCCAAAGCTTGCAATAAGTGCAAAAATTCCATCGGTGATTGCGGCCCCAAAACCAGTGATATACCCCCCCTGCTTTTTATTTGAAAGGCTCTTTTTTATGCAAAGGGCACCAACAGGACCAAAAGGGAGTCCAGAAGTGAGTCCGACAAGAATTCCCCCAATAATAACCCAAAGAATCATTTTTAACTACCTTCTTTAGTTTGGGTCCCAATAATTTTTTTGTATTTGGGTGTTGCTTTTGTAATAAAGTTCCTTTTTTATCAAGATTATTTTTTCTGCCTCTGCAGTTTCACTATAAAAATCCTCTGTAGAATAAATGTTCCTTGAATTTTTCTCTGAATAAAAGAATCCGCTGGAATAAATTGTTGTTGAACTTTTTTCGCTAATGCTAAAATCCCTTTGTGAGTTAGAATTCTCAAAATCCAAATAAATCACGAGAAGAATCATTGTTAGAAGAACAACCATGAGCATCCCTCCAAGAATAAATTCCACTATTCTCCCCCTCTCCATTTTGAAAAGAATATTTTTGGATTTATAACCTTTTAGTAATTTGTGAATATATAAAAAGCCTAGGAGGCTAAAAAAAATATGAACAAGCTCGTGGTCTTTAATTCAATAGTTGCCCTAATTTTAATAATACTCTCATTCACAGTTGACTGGCTCTTTTTGATAGGAGCAGTAATACTAATGATAGTAAATCAAAAAATATTAATTAAAAATAAAAAATAAGAAAATTTATTCAGAATTTTCTTCTCTTGGTCGTGCTTCATTAACTGTTAATGCCCTTCCATCAATCTCTTTTCCGTTCATCTCCGCCACAGCCTTGTCCGCATCAGAATCATTTACAAAAGTCACAAACCCAAAACCCTTTGATCTGTTTCGTTTAAATTTGTCCAAAATAACTGTTGCAAATTCAACTTCTCCAAACTTGAAAAAAATTTCTCTTAACTCTTTTCCTTTGCATCTAAATGGCAAGTTTCCAACATAAACCTTTTTGCTCATTCGGCCTCCCGCATTTTTTAGTATCGAGAACCCCCAATTCATTACCAAATATTTTATATTATATAAATTTATTTAATAAGAAAGGTTATTTAAGGAAAGTTCGCATAATCTTTTTTGATGGAAAAAGAGGAATTTCTAAAAAAGCTTGAAATTGAACTCAAGATTGCTAAAAATTCAGAATATACTCTTAAAAATTATCTCCACTTTAATAAATTATTTTTTGATTACTCAAAAAAGAATCCGGAAGAAGCCCAGGAAGAGGACCTAAAATCATACATTGCCGAAAATTTATCCCAAAAATCTGCAATTTCAATTATAATGTTTCTCGCCGCCTTGAAATTTTCATTTTCCTCAATTTTAGGAAAGGACTTGACGGCAAATATAAGGAGGCCAAAGAGGGAGAAAAAAATCCCAACGGTTTTGACAAAAAAAGAAGTGAGTTCTCTTTTCAAAGCCCTCAACACCAAAAAATCGCGTCTGATGGTTTCTTTAATGTATGCCGCAGGGATGCGTGTTTCAGAGGTAACTTCTCTTAAACTTAATGACCTTGATTTTGAGGATAACCTTGGCCACATAAGGCAGGCCAAGGGGAAAAAGGACAGGGTCTTTAACATTCCCAAGTTTCTTTACTCAAAACTAAAAAAGCATTATGACCGGCAAAAACCCCTCGGAGAAGTTTATCTTTTTTCAGGAAAAGACGGCAAAAAAATGTCATCAAGAAATTTGCAAAAAATCGTAAAGCTTGCCTCAAAAAAAGCTCAGATAAAAAAAGACGTGCACTGCCACACTTTAAGACATTCTTTTGCAACACATCTTTTGGAGAATGGAACGGACATACGGTTTATTCAGCAGCTCCTTGGTCACAGTTCAATTTCTACAACTGAACTTTATACTCATATCTCTCCGGAATCAATCAAAAAAATAAAAAGTCCTATTGATACTTTAGAAAATGAGTGAAGTTGAAATATTAAAAAAAGAGAATGAAAAGCTTAGAAGGGAAAATGAACTTTTAAGAAAGGAAAAAGAAAACCTGAAAAAAGGAATGTTAAATAAAGTGAAAGAGGGGAAAATTGTTTCAAGGGTGCCATTCGGTTACCAGGTTTTTGAAAATAAAATTGTAAAAGCGCCAAATTATCAGGTTGTTGAGAACATTTTCCTCGATTTTCAGAATAATGAGGCTAGTCTGAATAGCCTTTCAAAAAAATACGGCTTTTCATTAAATGGACTCAAAAAAATTTTAAGAAATTTTACTTATCTTGGAAAGGTAAAGTTTGATGGGGAGATTCATAATGGAAATCATGAACCAATAGTTTCTTCAACCCTTTTTAATCATGTTCAGGATAAATTGGAAAGACTGGGAATAAAAAAATAAATTTATCTGTAACTTGTCTGTCTCTTAGCCCTTGCTTTTGAGTCTCCGGGTTTTCTCGCTTCTTTACGTCTCACGTCAGCAACAAGAAGATTCCTATCATAATTAAGGTACTCTTGTTTAAGCTCATCAGATTTTGAAAATTCAACAATTGCTTTTGCAATTGCAAGTCTTGCAGCTTCAATCTGACCTTTTTCCCCTCCCCCTTTTGCGGTGGCATGGACATCAAAATTAATTTTTCCAAGAACACTTTCAGCAATTTTTAGGGGTTCTTCAATTTTTAACTTATCAAACATTTGAAGGTTTTCATAATTTTTTCCGTTGAAGGTGATTATTCCCTTTCCCGGGAAAATTTCAGCTCTTGCAACAGACGCCTTCCTTTTACCTGAAGCATAAATTGTGTTTTCCTTTTCTTTCATTTTATTTTGTAAATTCTTTTACTAAAGAATATTTAATTTTTTTAGAGGTAGGAATTTCAATAACCTTTTCTTTTTCTAGTTCTTTTGGAACTTTTGAGTAACATTTTATTTTCTTTAAAGCAATTCTGCCCCTTCCTTCACGGGCGTTTGGGAGCATTCCTCTAATGGCCCTCTTCACAATCTTTTCAGTCGTCGCCGAATGCTTGGGTCCTCTTTGGCCGCTTCCAACCCTGCTTCTTTTTGTGTCAAAATTTTCTTTTGTAGATTTGTAATTTCCAGTTATTATCACTTCATTACAGTTTATGATTGAAATTTCTTCTCCTTTTAGTGCTTCTTTTGCAGCAAAACTTGCCAGTCTTCCCAATGGAACCCCTTTGCCCTGAACTACTTTCATTTTAAAACAACAACCCCCAGAGCATCTTTATTCTTTTTTATTTCTTCCATGATTGTGCTTACTTCACAGCCCGCTTTTAACAATTTTTCTTTTGCTTTTTGGGAAAATGAAAGTGCGACAACCTTCAGTTTTTTTGAAATTTCCCCGTCACTCAAAACTTTTCCGCATACAACAACATTTTGAGAGGGGATACCTTCAAGTTCATCAAGGTTAACATTCCTTCTTTTTTTTCTTGAGCCGGTAAGAAGAGATGCCACTTCGACCCATTTTGGATTTTTTTTAGCAAGAACTATGGTTTCAACTAGCTCAGGATTATTTTTATTTTTTAACTGTCTCTCAACTTTTGTTTTTGATTTAATCATTTTTTTAAATAACGAGAATAATTATTTCCCGCTAACGCTCAAGTGATTTCAACTCGCAGGTAAAATTTCAAGAAGATTTCATTTTATAAACTTTTCCCCAAAATTTAAATACGGTTTGCCCATAGTTTTTTAGTAATTGCACATGGATGTGCCGGAGGTCGCCAAGGTCCTTTTGCTTATCCATCACATAAAAACTGGCGTGGATGTGCCGGAGTGGTCAAACGGGACGGACTCAAGATCCGTTAGCTTATGCTTACCTAGGTTCGAATCCTAGCATCCACATTTCCTGAATTTTTTTAAAAATCCTCTCCCTTTTACTTTTTTGAAGTTACAACAATATGGAAAGATTTATAAGTAACTTCTTAGTAGTAAACGCATGGATATAAATCAAAAAAGTAACCTGATAAGGGGTTTTTCAGAGCTTGAGTTAGGGAAAAACCTTGAAATACCTTTAAAATCAGAAGGGTCTTTCGGGGAAATTGGAAAATCAAAAATTGACGCACTAAAAAATTCAATTGAGGAAATTCATGAGATGATTAAAAGCAGGGAAAAACTCAGCAGAAAAATTCATGAAGAAGGTGAAACACTAAAATCCGAAATAAAAGGATACCTTTCTGAAAATGAAAAAATGCAAATTGCATCAACCGACCCCGCAAGGGAAAAAAATGACCTAAGGCACAAGAAAATAGAAATTTCTGAACTTCAGATGAATGAAAAAATAGGTTGTTGGAAAGATGTTGCCCTTCTGAAAAAAGAATTGAGAGAATACCAAAGAGAACTCACCGAAAAAGAAGAGAGGTTAAAAATGTTTAATAAAATTTTAACCGAGGAAGAAGATTAAGATGAAAAATTATTCCCTTAATGAAGTTACTGAGGAAAAAATCAAAGAAACATATAATTTGGTAATGAAATCGTCCGGAAAAGAATTGAGAGAATCACTTGTTGATTGCATTCAAAGTTATATTCGGACCTTACCAAATAAAAAATTCTTTAATGAGAAAAAGTCTCTTATTTTAAAATGGCATACTGTTTTTTATAATCTTGCAAGAGAAAGAGTCGAGGACATTGGGGTTGATGTTTCACTTTTTCCAAAAAAACTCGAGGACGTAGTGGGGAATAATTAAAAATGATTAATTTAAATGATTTTTACAGTCTGGATTATGAAAAAATCTGTGAGAACCTTTATAATCATTCAAAAAACGAATTAATTGATGATTTAATTTATTTTATCCAGAGTTATAGGGAAGATTTAAAGATGGAAACTTCTCCTGAAAAATCAATTTTATTGAGTCAAAACAGCATTTTTTATGAACTTGCAATAAGAAAGCTTGATGAAGTTGGTTTTGATATCTTTTTGCCCAAAAGGCTGGAGGTTTTGTTAAATTAAAATGAATCAGCATCAAATCTCTGTTGAGGAAATTGCAAGAAAACTAAAGCCCATTCTTGGAAGGAAAATTGATGAGCTTTATTTTAAATATATGAATTCTGAAAATTTTGATGAAAAAAATGAAATTTTGCAATTTTTAACCGCGCTCTATCAGAAACACTTAAACAAACTTTTAGACAAGGATTTTTCCCTTGAACCCCCAAAAGAAATTTTGCT
>JAHJRS010000079.1 GCA_018830845.1 Nanobdellota archaeon | reverse complement strand
TAAGGAAAAAGCAAGGGAGAACTACAACACAATAAAATCGTTCGTGAAGGGAACATTTGCAGAAAATGCCCCTATAATTCCTGTTTCGGCACAGCAAAATGTAAATATTGACAAAATATTGGAAGCGCTAGCACAAACCCAAATTCCAAAAAAAGACGAATCAAAAGAACCAATATTTCTAATTGCAAGAAGTTTTGACATAAATAAGCCGGGGACCATTGTTAAAGACCTCCACGGAGGAGTTCTTGGAGGAATTTTAAAGCAGGGCAAACTGAAAACAGGCGAGGAGATTGAGATTAAACCAGGTGTTGCAGTTAAAAAAAACAACCGGTATTTTTACGAGCCCCTTAAAACAAAAATAATAAATTTAAGAAAAGGCAAGGACAGTGTAAGCGAGGTTTTGCCCGGAGCAAGCATATCAATAGAAACGGAGCTTGACCCCTTTATGACAAAAACAGATTCACTAACCGGTTCCGTAGCTTCAACTTATGGGAGCCTGCCCGAAATAACTTCGAAAGTGAAGGTAAAAATCAAACTTTTCAATGAAGTTTTGGGGGAAGAAAAAAAAGAAAAAGTGACTGAGCTAAAAACGAAGGAACTTCTCATGCTCTCAGTCAACACTACAATTACAGTGGGGGTAATAGAAAAAATTTCAGGTGATGAAATTGAAATGAACCTAAACATTCCCATAATTGCAATAAAAGATGACAACGTAGGAATTGCAAGAAACATCCACGGACACTGGAGACTTATTGGATTCGGAGAGATTCTTCAATAAATGCTAGAAAAGTTTAAGAAGACTAAAAACATATAAAACCTCATGAACAAGAAGAGTATTTCATTATTTTTAGTCTTGTTCCTTGCTATATTTTTAGTTTTAGGAAATATTCCATCAATTTTGGCTGATGACAACAATTCTAATTCGGGGAGTTCAAACTCCGGCTCAGATGATGAGAATGATGATGAAGACGATAATGAAAACAAAATAAGGGAAAGATTTACAAGGGGGGACTGCACAATTAGGGCTGAAATTGAAGTGAAGGTGGAAGATGGGAAAAGAGTTGAAACTATTAAAAGAAAAATGGAATGTGCTAATGGAATAAAAGAAGAGATTAAAATAAGAATAGAAAACAGAACTGAAGGCGGAGTATATAGGGAAAGAATAAAATATGAATTTAGAGGGGAAGAGTTAGAAGTTGAAGCAGAAGAAGGTATTGAAATTGAGGAAGAAATAGAAGGGGCAGAATATAAATTAAAAGCAAGATGGAGAAACGGAAATTTCACAAATGTTACAGATATAAAAATAATGCCTGACCAGGCTTCTGAAATTGCATTAGAAAGATTAAAAGCATTAAATTTCAAAATTGAATTAAGGGAAGTAAGGCACAAAAATATCCCAAGAGTTGTTTATCACATTGAAAGCAACAAAACAGGAAGATTTCTTGGAATTTTCAAATTTGCAATGAAAGTTGATGGGCAAGTTGACCCTGAAACAGGGGAATTTATAGGAATAAGTAAACCCTGGTGGGCTTTCTTAGTCGCAGGGGAAGACGATGACGAGACAGGAGATGATGAAGGTAATGAAACGAATGGCGGAAACGAAACAAATACTACCATAACCAATATTACAATTAATCTTGAAGAGCAAAATGAATCAGGTGAATCAGGAATAGCTAAACTTGAAGAAATGGATGGAGAGGTTTGGGTGACAATAAATACAACAGGTTTCGTTGAAAATGTTTCACAACCTGCACATATACACGTAGGGGTTTGCCCTGATGTTGGCTCAGTAGTGTATCCTCTTGAGAATGTTGTTAATGGATATTCAGTAACTGTTTTAAACACAACTTTTGCCCAAATGATGACTGAACTTCCTCTCGGATTAAATCTCCATAAATCAATTGAAGAGGTAAGTGTCTACACTTCCTGCGGGGATATTGAATTTTAATTTCCCATTTAAATCCCCTAAAACTTTATAACTTAATTTTTCCATTTTTAAACTATGGGAGTTTATTCACATTCAAAATTATCAACTTTTGAACAATGCAGGTACAAATACAAACTAA
This sequence comes from Nanobdellota archaeon, assembly GCA_018830845.1. Taxonomy (GTDB): domain Archaea; phylum Nanobdellota; class Nanobdellia; order Pacearchaeales; family GW2011-AR1; genus GW2011-AR1. The sequence continues at coordinate 1,313 of JAHJRS010000079.1, read as the reverse complement.
GGTATATTGACAAGATTCCAAGCCCAATAAAAAAATCCATTGAAGCCCATCTGGGAGAGTGCGTTCACGATGCTCTTGAATGGCTCTACAAAAATGTTATAAGGGGAAAAATTCCGGAAATTGACGGATTAATAGAAAAATATTCCCACTCATGGAGTGAAAAAGACTCAGAAGAAATATTAATTGTAAGGGATCTAAAAAAACAGGATTATTTTGAAAAAGGTGTAAAATTTTTAATTGATTATTACATAAAGCACAGGCCATTTGATGACGGAACTCTCGAAACTGAAAAAAGAATCTGGGTTAATCTTGAAGAAAATTCCCCCCATAAAATTATTGGATACATTGACCGACTGGTTTATAACAAAGAAAAAGACCAATACGAAATACATGACTACAAAACCGCAAATACACTGCCAAACAGGGAAAAATTTGAGGCGGACAGGCAACTTGCACTTTACTCAATTGCAATTAAAGACCTTTATGGAAGAGAAAAGCCAGTAATTCTAACATGGCACTATCTTAATTATAATATGAAAATTACATCCATAAGAACTAACGAAGAACTTGAAAAATTAAAAAAAGATACAATCAACCTAATTAAAGAAATTGAAAAAACAACTGAATTTCCTCCTACAAAATCTATACTTTGTGAGTGGTGTGAATACAAACCATACTGCAAGGCCTGGGGAAACTCAATTCCAAAAGAATTTCAGAAGGAAGAAAATAACAGGGTAGGAGATATTTTTCCGACTGTTTCTAAATACCTAAAAGATTAGGAAAGATTTAAATATTCATATGAATCCAGAATCATATGAGCAAGGGAAAAATTAAATGTGATGCGTACCACGTCTTTTTTAAAAATCTGGCGAACGGAGTTAAAATAGACATTATCTCAAAACTTAAAGAAAAATCCCTTTCAGTAAATGAACTTGCAAAGGAAATGGTAGTTGAACAATCAAAGCTTTCACATGCCCTTGCAAACTTAAGGTTTTGCAACCTTGTCACCTCAAAACAAGCCGGAAAGAAAAGAGTTTACTCACTAAACAAAAAAACAATTCTTCCCATTCTGAAAATAATTGACAAGCACAGAATGACAGATTGTGAAGGTTGCAAGATTAAGAACAAAAAATAAAAGTGGATTGGAAAATTCTAAAAATCTAAAATGAAACCAATATATCTCGACAACGCAGCAACAACAAAACCAGATAAAGAAGTCGTTAAAACGATGCTCCCTTATTTTCAGGAGTTTTTTGGAAACCCCTCTTCAGTCCATATAAAAGGGCAGGAAGCTAAGAAAGCAATTGAAAAAG
>JAHJRS010000078.1 GCA_018830845.1 Nanobdellota archaeon | reverse complement strand
ATACTGTTGCTGGAAAACAGCCATGTATAAAACAATTATTGCAAGCAGGGCAACAACTGCAATCAAAACCCTTATTATGAGCTTCGTCTTGTCTTTTTCCTCTCTCATTTTAGCTTAAAAAAGTTAAAGTATTTAAACTTATTCCCTCCCTGTTATTTCAAGTAAAGTATTTATATCTTTTAATGTAGCTCCTTGAGGAACGTTAATTCTCACAGAGATTATATCTCCCTTGTTAAAGTTCACTATCTTATCATCCACAACATCATAATCTGATTTATACCCAGTCTCACTTAAATCAAATGCGTTTCTGAATCCCAATGGTTCGCCATTTTTGTAAATTACAACTTCTGCAATAGCTGAATCAATAGAACTTAAAGATTCGAGGCTGGTTGACATTCCGGTTACACTCCCGTCCCTTATCATAACATATCCTTTTTCTTCAGAGCCCTGAACTCCGGAAGCTGAAGCCAAAAATTCTGAATTTGTTATTTCTCCGCTCAGTCCAAGGTTCAAAAGCATCTTTCCGACGAAATTTTGAAGCTGTTTCTTGAATTCTGTCTGTGAGGCAGTAATTACATAAACTGGTGCACCCCCCTCTATTCCCAGCTGATACATTGCAAGAGCATTGTCATCTATATTTTGAATATTAACCTCTTCTGGCAAATCGTTAAAATCAACCTGGCTTACACTTATTATTTTATCCTCAGCAATCCCCTTTCTTGAAGCAACATCCTTCACAAACTGCTCAACGTCTCCTGTAACATCAATTGAAGAAGTCTGTGCAAAAACACCTGCTCCTAAAAGCAATACAACTCCTACTGCAAAAAACAATCTAAGCCTCTTCATTTTATTCTTATCACAAGGAAAAAGATTATTTAAAGATTACTTTTATATAGTTTTCCAAGTTCCTTTGAATATGAAAAAAACCTTAGTGATTAGCCTTGGAGGAAGCCAGATTATTCCTGATAAAATCAATTATTCTTATCTTAAAAAATTTAAAAAGATTGTTCTAAAGAATCTGAAAAAGTACAAAATTGTTATTGTGTGCGGCGGAGGAAGCCTCGCAAGAAAATATATAGAAGCTATAAAAAAAGAAAATCTTGGTCCTTACAATCAATCTCTTGCGGGAATAAGTGCAACAAGGACAAACGCAAGATTTTTGTCTTACTTTTTTGGGTTCGAACCCGAGTGGGGAATTCCTCACAAAATGAGAATTTTAAAAAAATATCTTAAAAAAAGAAATCTTGTAATCTGCGGAGCACTTGAATACAAACCGGACCAGACTTCAGACTCAACTGCGGCACAAATTGCATCAAAACTAAACTCAGAATTTATTAATTTAACTGACGTCTCAGGACTTTATGACAAAGATCCAAAAAAACACAAAGGAGCAAAACTAATACAAAAAATTTCATGGGAAAATTTTGACAAAATTATGAAAAAAATTAATTTTAAACCGGGGCAGCATTTTATTCTCGATCAAAAAGCTTCAAAAATAATAAAAAAGGAAAAAATAAAAACATACATAATGAAAACCCCTGAAGACCTTAATAAATTCTTAAATGAGAAAAAATTTGTCGGAACAACAATTGGGGGGTAAAATGGAAAGAGTGATTTTAACTGAAAAAAATTTCAGCAAATTAAAAGATTTGATGAAAAAAAATAGAGGAAAAGAAATTGTATTCACCTCTGAAGATGATGAACTTAACAGAAAAGTTATTGAGAAACTCCCTGTTGGAATATTGTTAATTCCTCTTTCAAAGAGAAAGGACTTTGCTAAACAAAGAAATTCCGGGTTTAATGAAGTCATGGCAAAAATTGCAAAGAAAAATTCAGTTAAAATAGGAGTTAACCTTGATGAGGTTATTCATTCAGACGAAAAAGAAAAAATAATTTCAAGATTAAAGCAAAACATAAAACTCTGCGTTAAAAACAAAATTCCCCTGATTTTTATAGAAGGAAAGGAAAAGAGAAACCCTGTTCTTTTGAAGTCTCTTGGAATTTCCCTTGGAATGCCGTCGTGGATGATTAGTGAAATTTAATTAAATGGTACTGCAGATATAAGAAGTCTGCCATATTTCAAAATAATCTCCGGAGGAAATATTTGTTTGTGAAAAATCAAGTCTTATATACGAATCATACTGGGTTGAATTTGGATACACAAACTCTCTTACTGTAAGGCACCTTGCTTCATCACTTCCGGGGAAAATTATTCTGTAACCCACATAATTTATTGTACCGGGAATCCTTGGAAGATTCGGACTAACAAAATATTCGTTTACTCCGGGAGGCCATGGAGAAGAAACATTTCCGCTTAATGCAACTTCTTCAGGAACACAGCTTCCTTCGTCGCATATTTCCCCTGGAGAACAATCAGCATTTGCAGCACATTCTACGGGCTCAAAACACTCAGGGTCTCCGATTCCCCCCCCACAAACTTCTGTTCCATTGCATAATTCTACTGTTTGTTCTGTTATTGATTCTGCACAAGCATTATTTACACAGGAAATATCTCTATAACTCTGAACAATCTTTTCAGGAGGGGGATTGTTGTAACAATAGGGAAATCCAACAAATCCACTCATCCCACAATCCTGAGTTACATTTTCAGGGGTACATGAAATTTGCTCAGAAATACACTGTCCTGCATAACACACTTCTGACCCGAGGCAGGTTTCCACTATAAATGCCTGAATAGTATTTTGACAAAATCCTGAATAACACTGGAATATCTTTTTGTAACGGAGCACCTGCGTTCCGTTTCCGTTGCAAAATTCAGAACCACTTATCCAGTAATCAATTCCACAGTCAGAATTTTGTGTACAAAGATTAGTTGTGGAATTAATCTGAATATTTCCCCCGAATCCATATCCCCCCATTTGGGGTCCTACCGTTTCAATTCCACTCGCTGAGGAAATAAAAATGGGGACAATTGAAATTTTGTAAACATCACTTATATTAAGAATCTCGCTTGTTGTAAGATTAAGATAAAAAGTCCTCTTTTCATAAACTTTAAAGTCCCCGACATCCTCCCGGAATGCATCTGAGTTCTTGTGGTCTTCAACTATAAATATTATAGCAATTACTTTTTCATCTGAAACCCCGGGATTCCTTGCAACTTTTACCATTGCAATTCCTGAGGTGTAATTTATTGCGGCGGATTCTATAACCATATCAATTCCAAATTGACCCAGAGTAATCGACCTCGAGCCTTTGAATATAAAATTATTTAAAACGCCCCAAATCACTGCAACCGCAACGAGAACCAAAAGGACAATTATGATTGTTGCTACAACAGCCGAAAGACCCCTCTTGTTCATTATTCTAACAATGAATAATGTTTTATAAATTTATTTGAAAAATCCGTTCTCACGTTTGGCAAGAGTACACAAATAAATTTTATACAAACATTTTTTAATATGCATAAGTTAAAAATAAAATGAAGAAGTTAATAGAATCGCTCAGCACAATTGAAAAGAAAGTTATCCCCTATTTGGAGGAAAAAAACATTTCTGAAATATGTGAAAAGTCAAACCTTGATAAAGTAACGGTCCTAAGAGCCCTGGAATATCTCAACAACAAAAAAATCATAGAGTTTGAAACTGTAAAAAAAAGAGTTGTTGATGTGGGGGTCAATGGATCACTTTACAGAAAAAAAGGGCTTCCTGAAAGAAGACTTCTGACTCTTATCAATGATAAAAGAATAATTTCATTAAAAAATGCAGAAAAAGAATCCGGTCTTGGAAGCGATGAATTCAAAGTTTCTTTGGGTGTTCTAAAAGCAAAGGCATTCATAGAAATTAAAAATAGTAAAATAATTTTAAGTGCCTCAAAGGAAGAAGTTGCAAAAAAAAGTCCCGAAGAGTTATTTATTGAATCTTTGCCAATTGATGAAGACGGTCTTCTTCCCGAACAGCAATTTGCACTAAAAAATTTGCTCAAAAGAAGAGACATAATTCAAATTGAGGAGAGAAAAAAATTCCTTATAAAAGTCACCCCCACAGGAAAAGAAGTTATGAATTCAAAAGAAATTTCAAAAGAATTGATTGAACAAATTACTCCTGAACTTCTTAAAAAAGAGCAAAACTGGAGGAACAAAAAATTCAGGAGATATGATGTTACTTTGAAAGTTCCACGAATAAATGGGGGCAAGAGGCATTTTGTCAATTCAGCAATTGATTATGGAAGAAAAATCTGGCTCGAGATGGGTTTTGAAGAAATGAGTGGCAATATTATAGAATCAAGCTTCTGGGTTTTTGATTCCCTTTTCACGGCACAAGACCATCCAGTAAGAGAGATGCAGGACACATTTTTCCTTGATAAAATGGGGGAACTCCCAGACAAAAAATTTGTTGAAAAAGTTAAAACAGCCCATGAAAAAGGAATTTCAGGAAGCAAAGGATGGAATTATTCTTGGAATGAGGAAGAAGCAAAAAAAATGGTGCTTAGAACCCACACAACGGTTCTTTCAGCCCAAACCCTTTCAAAGCTAAAAAAAGAGGATTTTCCAAAAAAATATTTTGCGATAGGAAAATGCTTTAGAAATGAAACAGTGGATTGGTCGCACGGTTTTGAGTTTAATCAAACAGAGGGAATTGTTGTTGACCCGGATATGAATTTCAGGCACCTTTTGGGATACCTTAAGCAGTTCTTCAAAAAAATGGGCTTTGAAAAAATTCGTTTCACTCCGGCATACTTCCCGTATACAGAACCATCAGTTGAAATTCACTCTTTTCACCCTGAAAAAAAAATCTGGCTCGAGCTTGGAGGAGCGGGAATTTTAAGGCCGGAGGTAGTTACTGCCCTTATCGGAGTTGACGTCCCTGTTCTTGCATGGGGTCCGGGCTTTGATAGAATTTTGATGGATTACTACAATATAAAAGACTTAAGAGAACTTTACAAAAATGACATAACCAAACTGAGAAAAATGAAAAGCTGGGTGAAGGTCTAAAAATGAATTTAAAAGAATTAAAAAATATAATTAAAAATGAAGGGGAAACTCTGATTAATAAAACACAAATAGCGGAAACTGAAAAAGAGAAAATACTTTTGAGAGCCGTTAAACTAAATGAAGAAGTGGGGGAGCTCTGTGAAGAAATACTCAAAAAATTTGGAAATCAGAGAAAGGAAAAAAAATTTGATGATAAAAATCTAAGGGGGGAATTTGCAGATGTTATTATAACCCTCATGCTTCTTGCTGATAAAATGGACATTGATGTGGAAGAGGCGCTTGAGGAAAAAGTAAACTACATTGTGAAGAAAAAGTTAAAAGAATAAAATGGCAAATGTAAAATTTGATAAAAAAACTTTTGAAAAAGAAATCGGAAAAATTGATGAAGAGATGCAGGAAAAAATTTCATTATTCGGAACCCCTTTTGAGAGCCTCGATGAAGAAAGTCTTGAAATAGAGGTTTTTCCGAATCGGCCTGACCTTCTTAGTTATCAGGGTTTTAAGAGAAGTTTTCTGGCTTTTTTGGGAAAAAAAACAGGATTTAAAAATTACAAATTAAAAAAGCCAGAAAAAAATTATGAAGTAAAAGTTGACTCTTCAGTAAAAGATGTTCGTCCATTTACGGTCTGCGCCATTGTGAAAGACCTTAAACTTAACGAGAAAAGAATAAAAGAAATTATTGATATTCAGGAAAAACTCCATGCTACTATGGGCAGGCAAAGGAAAAAACTTGCAATAGGAATTTACCCTCTGGAAAAAATTTCTTTCCCTATAAATTACAGGGCCGTCGAACCCGATAAAATAAAATTCCATCCACTGGACTCACCACGTGAGATGTCAGGGCTTGAAATTCTTCAAAAACATCCTGCGGGAAAAGAATTTGCACACCTGCTGGCTGGGAAAATAAAATTTCCGATTTTTGTTGATTCCCAAAACAATATTTTGTCAATGCCTCCTGTGATTAATTCTGAAAAAACCGGGAGAGTTTCTGAAAACACGCGGGAAATTTTTATTGAATGCTCAGGATTTGATTATAACATTCTTGAAAAAGCGCTCACGATAATTGTAACGAACCTTGCAGAAATGGGGGGGGATATTTACCAGATTAAAGTTAAAGACAAAATCACCCCAAGTTTTAAATCTGAAAAAATGCCTCTTTCACTTGACAAAACAAACAAAATTCTCGGTCTGAAAATTAATGAGAAAACTCTAAAAAAACTAATTGAAAAAATGGGTCACAATTACACCAATGGAAAAGTGGAAATTCCGCCGTGGAGAACCGACATTCTGCATGAAATTGATTTGATTGAAGACGTTGCGATTGCTTATGGATATGACAATTTTGAGCCTTTGATTCCAAAAGTGTCAACAATTGGAAAAGAAAATCCAAAAGAAATTGTGAAAAGAAAAATTTCGGAAATTCTGACTGGACTTGAACTTTTAGAAGTGTCAAATTATCACCTTACAAAAAAAGAGGACCAATTCTTAAAAATGGGGATTCAGGAAAAAGAAGAATCAAATTTTATTGAGGTTGAAAGTTCAAAAACTGATTACACAATAATGAGAAAAGACCTGTTACATTACGCCCTGAAAATAATTTCGGAAAATAATGACTCGGAATATCCCCAAAAAATCTTTGAAATGGGAAGGGCATTTTGCACTGACAAAAATAAAAATATAATTGAAGAAGAAAAACTCAGTGTTGCAACCACACCCGGAAACTTTACAGATTTAAAGCAAATTCTTGATTATCTTTTTTATAATCTCGGGCTGGAATTTAAAGTTAAGGAACCGGAAAAAGATTCTTTGCCCTTTGTTGAAGGAAGAGCAGCAGAGATAATTTTCGAAGGGGAAAAGATTGGAGTTATCGGTGAAATTCACCCAAAAATTCTCAAAAACTGGAAGATAAAAATGCCTGTAAGCCTTCTTGAAATAAACCTTGAAAAAATATTCCAGAAGTTTTAAATAACTATTTCTAATTTTTATTATGCGCCGCAGTAGCTCAGTTGGTAAGAGCGCTACCTTGGTAAGCGATGAAAACTATGGTTTCCCACCGCACTATCTTCCTTTGAGATAGCCCAAAAAGGTAGAGGTCCCGAGTTCAAATCT
>JAHJRS010000077.1 GCA_018830845.1 Nanobdellota archaeon | reverse complement strand
AGCGTAATCTGTAGTTTTCAAAAACCACTGCTTAAGATATCTTGACTCAACTTTTGTCTGCTCATGCCTCCAGCATTTTCCATCAATAACTTGCTCATTTGCAAGAACGGTTTTGCATTCAGGGCACCAGTTAACAAGAGATTCTTTTTGGTATGCGAGCCCCTCTTCAAACATTTTTAAAAAAATCCACTGATCCCATTTGTAATATTCAGGATCGGCGGTGCTAAAAACTCTTGACCAGTCATAGCTTAATCCCAGTCCTTTTTGTTGTTTAATATAATTTTTAATTGAATTTTGGGTGTATGTTTCGGGAGAGATTCCGGTTTTAATCGCAGCATTTTCTGCAGGAAGACCAAGAGCGTCATACCCCATAGGATGCATTACATTAAATCCGTTCATTATTTTAAAACGTGCAAAAATGTCCCCAATGGTATAATTCCATGCATGACCCATATGAAGGCCGGATCCGGAAGGGTATGGGAACATTTCAAGAACATAAAATTTTTTCTTGTTTGGAGATTCTTTCACAAAAAAAGATTTTTCCTCCGCCCACTTTTTCTGCCACTTCTTTTCAATTTTTTTGAAATTAATTTGTGCCATTAAAGATTAAAAGAAAGATAGTTTAATAGATTTTTGATATGAAAAATATTCAGATTGAAGGCTCCCTTCTGGTTATTTTTTTGACAAAATAAGTAAGAACTAAAAAGACAATAAAAAACCCAAAAAGAACCGTTAATTCAAGAATTATTGAAGAAAATGAAAGACCAAACAAAAGCACTTTTTTAAATGCTGAATCAAGAAGAATTAATGGATTCAAAAATGAAAAACTGATCAAATTTCCAGAAGTGTTTTCTATTGGGATAATTGTGTTTGAGAAAAATAAAAATATCCCGGCCGTAATCATAGATGCAAAAATTACTGATTCTTCAGACCTAAAAACATACCCTATGAACATCCCAATAAAAATAAATGCTGTTAATGAAACAACAAGAATAGAAAGAAATTCAAGGGGCATTGAAAAAAGATTCATTCCCAAAATAAACTCCACCCCAAGAAAGACCAATCCAAACTGAACAAGAATTATTGCAAGGCATGTCAAATAAGTTGAAAAAATGAAAGTCATGCTCCTTGTGGGGGTCATAAAATTTCTAAAATAAGCCTGGGTTTTTTTCTCGTTTAGAACAAAAGCAGATGATAAAAGCAGGGAGCTAAAAAGAGCAATTAAAGAGAAAAGAACGGGCATAAAGTAATCCCTGCTCTTAGAGCCCTCATTGATTGAATTTACACTCATCTTGATGGGAGAGATTATATTTTCTGCACTTTCAATCTCCCTTGAATCTGCCAAATCTAAAACGGGATTTATCTTCCCCAATGCAAAGAGAAGATTATCATAAATTTCTGATTGTGAATCCAAGTTCACTGAAATTTCGGCATTATTAGTTTTCAGAATTTGCAATAAAATAATTGCATCAGATAAACTGTCCTCTAATGAAGAATCATTTGTTTCACTTCTTGCACTCTCCAAAGAATTAATGACAGAATCAAAATCACTTGAAGGAACTATCCAGCTCTCGACAGAACCTTGGCTTTCTTCCAATCCTGAGGAAGCCAAAGTTAAAACTGTTTTTGCTTCAGGGAGATTTTCTTTCACAAGATTAATTATATTAATCAAATCCTGAACAAAAAATTCCCCCTCACTTGCAGATTCTTCATGAACACTGCTTTCGGCATTTTTTACCAAAGTATCAGCAAGATTTATTCTGGAATAGTCCACATAAAAATCGACCGAATCTCTGGTGGAATTGGACCCCTCCATCGAAAAAATACTGCAAATCTGAATAAGATTCATCTTAACCGCATCAATGCACTCCTGAGAAGAGCCATACTCCTTAACTAAAAATCCTTTCTCATTAAATCCTGAAATAATGTTTTGGGTAAGGTTAGAAGAAGAAGAGGAATGAACTCCCACGTAAACATTTGTAAGACTTGAAGTATCAAAAGCATATCCTGCTGCAATTGCTATAAAAAGGGGGATTAAGATAATAAGGGCTGATGAAAATTTTGACCTGAAAAAAATAAGAAAATTTTTTTTCATTAAAGCGGAAAGGCTTCCAAAAACCATATTTATTCAGTCCCCCCTTTCTTTTTGTGCTTCTTATTCTTTTTTGAAGCAAAAACTTCTTCAAGCTCTTCCCGGGTAATGGAGTCGTTGGAATCTTTCTTTTCGTCCCCTCCGAACATAGCCGCTCCGCCCTCATGAGAAGGCTCTTCAAATTTTGTTTTCTTATGAATGGATTCCTGATAAGTTTTTCTTCCTTTTTTGGAAAATATCTTCCTAAAAACTCCATCTAAATCATTGGATTTATATTTGCTCTTTAATTTTGATGAAGATTCCTGCTCAATAATTTTCTCATTGTAAAGAATTGCCACTTTATCGCAGATTTTATCGGCTTCACTTAAAAGTTGGGTTGTGAATACAATGGTTGTCCCATGGGAGTTTATTTTTTTCACAAGCTTCATAATTTGAAATCTTAAAAGAGGGTCTAAATCTGCGGTAGGTTCGTCAAGGATAAGAACATGAGGGTTGTGGACAAGAGCACATGCAATGTCAAGCCTTTTCTTCATCCCAAGTGAAAGATTCTTAGCCAAAACATCCTCTGCACGTGACAAACCAACAAACTTCATCAGACCTTCAACTCTTGGAAAAAGAACTTTCTTTGAAACATGGTAAAGCCTCCCAAAATAAACCAGATTTTCTTTAACGGTCAAATTTTCATAAAAAGAGCCCCCTTCAATTGCAAGCCCAAATGATCTCTTTATGTTCATGGTGTCCTTGAAGATATCCCGGTTAAAATAAAGAATCTTTCCGGATGTTGGCTTGTAAAAAGAAGCAATCATTTTCAGAATAGTCGACTTTCCTTCCCCTGAGGCTCCAATTATTCCTGTAATTTTATCCTCTGGGATATCAAGATCAATTGAATCCAAGACGGTATTTTTGCCAAACCTCTTGGTCACTCCCTTAAGTTGGATTAGCTTGTCATCCATTGTTTTTTAAAGAAAGCATCTTTTTTAAATTTATTACAAAAGGCAAATTGAGAAATTTTAAATATTCCTCTTTTCAATAAGTATCATGGGAAAAAAAGATTCATTCAATGCACAACTTTCCGGAGAAACACTTTCAAGCAATTCAAAAAAGGCATACACTTTGTCAAAAGAAAGCTCATTTGGTGAGAGAGTCAACGAAAAGATAATTTACTCACTTTCAGAGGGATTCTTTCTTTTCAAAAACAAGGGTATGAAAATCAACTTTGGAAAAAAATTGTTAAACGAATCTGAATTAATTGTAAAGTTTTCAAAGATTGATAAAAATTTTAGCACAAAATATCGGGTTTATGAAGGATTAAGAAAAAAAGGATTCATTCTTAAGTCTGCAATAAAATATGGAGCAGATTTCTCCCTCTATGGCAAGGGAAAAAAACCCGGAACGGCACATTCAGAATGGCTTCTTTCAGTACAAAAGTTCTCGGGTAAAGTTAAATGGGAGGAATTTATCTTAAAAAACAGGGTCGCAAATTCTACAAAGAAAAAAGTTCTTCTGGCAATCGAAGATGGCGAAGGAAACATTCTTTACTACGAAATAAACTGGAAAAAGTTCTAAACCTAAAAACATTTATAATTGGATGCAAACTACTTATTTTATGCCCATTAACGATGCAAATTTAATAAAAGAAAAAATATTGAGATTTATTGAAATAAACGGACCAAGCCTCCCTGTTCATATTGCAAAAAATGCAGGGATGGATATTATTTTTACCTCGGCGTTTTTATCTGAATTGATCTCCCACCAAAAAATAAAAGTTTCCAACATGAAGATTGGAACAAGCCCTCTTTATTTTATCCCTGGACAGGAAGAAGGGCTTGAAAAATTTTCAAATTACATCAAAGGAAAAGAGTATGAGGCATTTTCCCTTATCAAAAAAGAAAAATTTCTTGAGGATTCGAAGCAGGAGCCTGCGATAAGGATAGCCTTAAGGGGAATAAAAGATTTTGCAAAACCCTTTGAAAAAGAAGGAGAGATAATTTGGAGATATTTTTCAGTTCAGGAGGGAGATTACCAAAAAGAGGATGAGAAGGGGAAAAAGCATTTGCCAAAAAAAGAGGATGAAAAAGAAGAAATGCAAAAAAAAGAAATCCCCACAAAAAAGAAGAGAATTTCAAGGCCCTCCTCAAAAAAGAGAAAATCAACAAAGCAAAATGATGAAAAATTTTTCAATAAAGTGAAGGAATACTTATCAAAAAACAAAGTGGAAATCATGGATATTGTAAGCTTCAACAAAAAAGACCTTATTTTAAAAGTGAAAGAGGGGGGAGATGAAAAACTCCTGATTGCCTACAACAAGAAAAGAATAACCGAAAAAGAAGTTCTCGGAGCCCACAAGAAGGCAGAGGAAGAGGGTCTGAATTATTCTATTTTATCAATTGGTGAAATTCCAAAAAAAATGCAGGGCCTCATTAATGCAGCAAGAAGAATGGATTCTATAAAAAAAATAGAGTAATCGCAAGCTTTAAAAAAGAGGTTTTATATTCTTTAAGAATGGGAAAAATCAAAACAAAACAGGTAAAAAGAGCATCAAATGAACTTATGCAAAATGGTCTTGAGTTTCATGATAACTTTGAAAAAAACAAGAACATACTCGGAAAAGAAATGCCTTCAAAGAAAATGAGAAACAAAATGGCAGGATATCTGTCAAGATTCATAAAACAAAAGAAAAAAGAAGCTGAAAAACTTATTGTTAAATGATTCTGGTTATTTAATCAAAATTGTCTCTTTCGCAAATTTCACATTTATAAATATCATCTCCCCCAGCCAGACCCCCTTGGGGGGTTCTTCCAATATACTTCATACTTTGGGTATCACAATAATTACAGATAAGCTCTCCGTTCTCGGTAACAGGACGTGCTCCATTTATTTGTTTATGAAGATTCTTAATTTCAGACTCATGCTCAAGAATTTTATTTAATAAATTTTTTTTCTTTTCTTTAAACTCCTCTCTCTGGATAATATACTCCTTTTTTTTATCTTCTTCGACCATAAAAATTATATTAAAAAAGGCTTTATAAAGATTATTACAATTAAAAATGGCTCTGAGGAGAATTTAACTCCCGACCTCTGCCTCATGAGAGCAGCGCTCTGACACTGAGCTACAGAGCCATATACATCTGTTTCAAATCAGAACAAAATTACTAAAAATAAATACTTTAAAAGGGTTATCAATTTGAAAATCACCCAAAATCTTAAAAATTATAAAAATAAAAATAAAATCTCTCCAACCAAAAAGATTATGCCCCTAATCTAAAAAACTACTTCTTTTTTACTTTTCTTGTAGTCTTTTTTTTAGGTTTTGTTGTTTTCTTCTTAGTTGTTTTTTTTACCATCTTTTTGGTTTCTTTAACAGGCCTCCTCTGAACTGCCTTTCTTTTAACAGGCTTTTTCCTTACCTTTTTTTTGGCAGCTCGGCCTTTTCTTAACACTTCTTCATACACCTCTTTTAATTTATGCCGCCAAACTAAGTTTGGTTTTAACTTGAAAATTTTTGCACTTTCAAATTGACGCAAATCAAATGAAAAGTTTGTTTATATAACTTCTTATTTTTTTAAAAAAAATTTAAAAAAAATTTAAAAAAAACTAAATTTATCGACGTAAAAATATTTTTTTATTAATTTTAAAATAACAATAAAAAAATTAAACAAAAACAGGGAAAAATTTTGATTTACTCCCCCAAAACCTTAATCAAAATTTTTTTATCTCTTTTCCCGTCGAACTCCCCATAAAAAATTTCTTCCCACCTTCCAAGTTCAAGCTCAAAATTTTGAACTGAAACGACAACTTCACGGCCCATTATTGTCCTCCAAAGGTGTGCGTATCCGTTGTCCTCACCAGTTTGGCGGTGATTATAATCAAAATTTTTTGGAGCAAGCCTTTCAAGCCACTCTTTAAAGTCACGAAGAAGTCCTCGTTCATTGTCATTAATGAAAATTGAAGAGGTTATATGCATAGGATTAACCAAAACAATACCATCCTGAACCCCTGATTCTTTAACTGCTTTTTTTACTTCGTCTGTAATCCTTACAAAAGCTATTTTTTCTTTAGTGTGAACTTTTATTTTCTTTGAATAAACTGCCATTTTGAATATTGGGGCCGGCCCCGCCGTGATTCGTGGCCGGCTTATCATTTCTACAAGATGAAATGATTGTGATTTATTAAAAGGTAAACTTGGAGT